>DAOUEB010000058.1:0-14359 GCA_034430675.1 Dehalococcoidales bacterium | reverse complement strand
TATACTGACCGATAACGAAGGCACGGTGGTCGCAGACTCCGATGAAAGACTTCTGGGCAGTCCGTACACGGAAGCCGAGCCCGGCCAGCCCATGTCGCCGATGATGGGAACGGGCACAATCGGCCTGTTACGTATAAGCCACGGGGAGTCGCCGGATATCAACCGTGCCGCACTGCAAATCACCTACAGGACGATAGGGCGTTTCTTCCTCTGGGCAGGCCTGCTGGCAGTTGGCATCGCACTGTTGCTCACCTTCATCCTGTCCCGCCGTATCCTGGCGCCGGTCAAAGCCCTCAGCAGCGCCGCCAGAGAATTCGGGAAAGGCAACTTCTCCCGCAGAGTCGACTTTAAGAGCAAAGGCGAGGTGGGCGAACTCGCCCGGTCCTTTAACTCCATGGCCGAGAACCTGGAAAATACCGAGCGTTTGCGGCGAAACATGGTGGCTGATGTCGCCCACGAACTGAGGACTCCCCTGTCCAACCTCAGGGGCTACCTGGAAGCCATTAAAGATGCCGTTATCAAGCCGGATGAAGCCACCATCCACTCGCTCAACGAGGAGACTTCGACGCTTTCACGTCTTATCGAAGACCTCCAGGAACTTAGTCTGGCCGATGCGGGCGAATTAAAATTGATTATCGGGCCGGAGGATGTTTCCAGGCTAATCAGGGAAACCGTAACCGCATTGCAGGCCAAGGCAGCCGCCAAAGGCTTGACGATATCAGCCGACCTGCCGGACGGACTCCCGGAGGTAAATATAGACTCTCACCGTATCAGGCAGGTCCTGCACAACCTTCTGGAGAACGCGGTGGCTCACACCGGCCAGGAAGGCCGGATAACGGTAACCGCCCGGCACAAGAACAATCAGGTATATATCAGCGTGGCCGATACCGGTGAGGGCATTCCGGCCAAGGACCTGCCGATGATATTCGAGCGCTTTTACCGGGTGGACAAGTCCCGCGCCAGAGCTACTGGAGGCAGCGGCCTGGGTCTTACCATCGCCAGACGTCTGGTGGAGGCCCACGGCGGCACGATTGATGTCGAGAGCCAGCCGGGGCAAGGGAGCACCTTTACCTTCACCCTCCCTATTCATATATAACACGATAAATAAATATTTCTTTAATATTTATCTGGCATAGTGTTTATTGATAACCAATGCACCGGCAACGCACGGTGAAAAGGATGAAGAAAGATACAGGAGAATAAAATGAAAGTCTTCAAGATACTACTGGCAGTCCTTGTTCTGGGCGCCATTCTGGCCGGACTGTTCGGCTGTAGCGCGCCATCGGACGAAGAAACACCCGAGAACCAGATAACCTCCGTGATAAGGGACGACCTTACCCTGGATATTACGGCAGCCGGCAATCTGGCCCTGTCACGCACCGAAGACATGGCCGTTGACCTCTTTTATGGTCAATCGGGGACAACAGGAACAAAAGGCACAATTGGGGAGGTACTTGTAGAAGAGGGAGACACCGTGACAGAAGGCCAGGTGCTGGTCACGGTGGATAAGGACGAATGGCAGGAACAACTGAGCGCCCTGGAAGACGTGGTGACCGCCAGGGAACGAGCGATGGTCCAGGCACAGATTAACCTGAAAACCGCCGAGCAAAACCTGAAAAACGCGCAGGACAATATGGCTACCAAGGAACTGGCGGTACTCAACGCCCAGATAAGCCTGGAGCAGGCAGAAAGTAATCTGGCGGCGGGCATTCCCGCCATCGACTATCAGGCAGCCCTGGCCGAGTTGAGGAAGGCCCAGACCTGGTACGAATACGTCGCGAAAATCCTTGTATCATCTGGAGTGGACCCGGATGACTACCTCCTGACCCTGGAACAGGCGGAGGAAAGACTGACGGTGGCGCGGACCGATTACGATAATATATTGTCCGGGTACGACAGCCGGGAAATCGCCATCAAGAAAAAACAGGTGGAGTCAGCCGGATTATCGCTGGCCGCCGCTGAAGAAGACCTTACCGATGTCGCCCAGGACGTGTCCCTGAAGGAGCTGAGTCTTACGCTGACTCAGGGTAACCTGCAGGATGCCGAGAAAGCCCTGGAAGATGCCCGCGAAGACCTGGAAGAAGCGCAGAGCAAGAGTCCGGAGATTAAGGCGCCTTTTGACGGCTTCGTTACCAAAGTAAACGTGGCCGGCGGCGATGAAGTACTCAAAGGCACGGTAGCCGTCCAGCTGGCCGACCCCAATAAATTTGAGGCAGATATCCTCGTCAGCGAGATGGATATACTCCAGGTGAAGCTCGGGGGTGACGCCGTAGTTCAGGCAGACGCCATGCAGGGCGTAAGCCTCCCGGCCAGGGTAATCCATATCGCACCCACCGCCACCATACAGTCGGGCGTGGTGAATTACGCCGTCAGGGTTGAAATAGAGTCGCTGGAGGCGATAGCAGAGGAACGGCAGGATATGAGACAGCAGATGATGGCCGACATCGCCGCCGGAGAACTCCCGCCGATGCTGCAACGCGCCGTCGACGAAGGCAGAATGACGCAAGAACAGGCGGAGGAATTTCTCAAACAGGGGCCACCTGAAGGTTTCACGCCCCCCGAGGGAATGGAATTCCCCACCGCATCCGGCAGCCAGGCACAGGGCCAGTTGCCGTCAATGGCACCGACAGACTTCCAGCTTAGAGAAGGCCTGACCGTTACCGTGAGTATAATCGTGGCCGAGCGGACCGACGTACTGCTGGTACCCAATGCCGCGGTCACGCAGGAGGGATTACAGAGCTATGTCCAGGTGGTATTGGTCTCCGGCTCGACCGAGAAACGCACCGTGCAGACTGGCCTCAGCAACTGGCAATACACCGAGATAACCGACGGGCTTACCGAAGGCGAGCAGGTCATTGTGCCGCAGGGCACTACCACATCGACGTCAGAATCAAGTTCAGGGGGCGGCATGCCATTCTTCAGACCACCCAGATAACGGAGTCGGCACGGATGATTAAACTGGAAAATATCACCAAAACATACCCGATGGGCAAAAGGGAGCTAACCGTCCTCAGTGGGGTAAACCTCCACATCAAGCAGGGCGAGCTGGTAGCGATTATGGGGCCTTCCGGTTCGGGTAAATCCACGATACTTAACCTGATAGGCTGCCTGGATAAACCTACCTCCGGCCAGTACTACCTGGAGGATAGAGAGGTCAGCAGCTTGAACGGCGGCGAACTGGCGCAGGTCAGGGGGAAGAAGATAGGTTTCATCTTCCAGACCTTCAACCTGCTGCCGCGCCTCTCGGCACTGGCCAACGTAGAACTCGGCATGAGGTACGTCGGCGGCAGCGACCGTAAAAAAGCTGCGGAGGCGCTGGAAAGGGTTGGACTCGGGGAACGCGCTAACCACCGTCCCACTGAGCTTTCGGGAGGCGAGCAGCAGAGAGTCGCCATTGCCCGGGCCCTGGTGAAAAATCCGCCGCTGCTCCTCGCCGACGAGCCTACCGGTAACCTCGATAGCAAGTCCGGCGAAGGCATAATCTCCATGCTGACCTCGCTGCACGCCGAGCAGGGCATCACGCTGGTCATGATAACCCACGATGCCAATATCGCCCATCATTGCCAGCGCATTATTCACCTTAAAGACGGCCAAATAGTCACGGAGGAAACCGTATGAGCAAATGGCTGGACCCCATAACCACTGCCTGGAACGGCGTAATCACCCATAAACTGCGCAGCTTTTTAACCATCCTGGGAATCGTCATCGGTGTTAGTGCCGTGATTACACTCATGTCCGTCGGCCGGGGGACTACCGCCAGCATCCTCTCCACTATCGAGAATATAGGGTCAGACCTGATTACCATCAGCCCCGGCTCGTTCACTTTTGGAGGGGTCAGGGGCGGCGTCTCGCAGACACTAACCATGGGAGACGCCGAGGCGATATCGGAACAGGTGCCCAATATCTCGGCTGTAGCACCATCTTATTCCAGCAATCTGCAGCTTGTTGTCGGCGGCGAAAACATGAATTCCCAGGTTACGGGGACAACCCCGGAGTACCAGGATATAAATAACCTGGAGATTGCCAGCGGTATTTTCTTCTCGGAGCAGGACTACCAGAGGGGTTCCAAGGTAGCCGTAATCGGGTCGAATATCGCCGAAACCCTGTTTGGTGAAGTTTCCCCTGTGGGGCAACAGATACGGATGGGAGGTATCATCGCACGGGTTATCGGTGTCCTGGAAAGCAGAGAAAGCATGATGATGATGGGTTCATCCAATGACGCTCTTTATATCCCCTTAACGGCCATGCAGCAGGCGGTTGCCCAACCGCGAACGCCCCAGGGCGCCCGCGTAGTGTCATCGATAGCCCTTACCGTAAGTGACGAAGAGCAGGCGGATTCCGTTGTCGAGGAAATTACCGAACTGCTGCGCACCCGTCATAAACTGGGACCTGTTGCTGATGATGACTTCAGGATTATCTCTATCGAAGAAATATCCAGCACCATCTCCGAGGTCACCGGCACAATGACCCTTCTCTTGGGGGCCATCGCCGCTATTTCCCTGCTGGTGGGAGGCATCGGCGTGATGAACATCATGCTGGTCTCGGTGCTGGAGAGGACCAGGGAGATAGGTATCCGCAAGGCGCTGGGCGCCCGGGAGCGGGATATCTGGGGCCAGTTTTTAATCGAAGCGGCCTTCCTGTCATTTGCCGGCGGTATCATCGGGGTTATTGCGGGCTGGGGAATCTCGTTCTTCATCGACAGCATGGGGATAATGACAACTCTAGTTACACCGGATATCGTTCTCCTGGCCGTTTCCGTATCGGTCGGCATTGGCCTGTTCTTCGGCTTTTACCCCGCCTGGAATGCCTCCCGCCTCAATCCCATCGAAGCGTTACGGTCGGAATAAGGGTAACTCTCAACATGATAGCGATTCCCTGACCCCCGTACCGCCCACCATCAAGACTTTCTTGCAAAAGAACGCCGTAGCATTCATAATGTAGCTGCTTAAAAATTTTTCAGGGAGATAGACCATATGACAACTGTGAAAGAATTTAATCAATACGGAGAAGAACTGGAGCGATTGCTCGGACTACAGACATCTCCCATTGCCGTAAAAATGCTGGAGAAGGAAGAAGATATTCCGGAGGGAGCCCTCAGGCCTAAAAAAGACCGCGGCTATCATTTCGCCCAGTGCCAGGCTTTCGCGCTATCGCGTCGGGATAGAGCCACGGTAGCCATGCTCAAAGAAGACAACTGGTGTCCGGGCGCCGTGATATCCTACGGACTGGTGCCCAAGCCGGATAACCCTTCTGCCAGTGGCCAGAACCCGTACGTTTGCTTCGAGTACGGGAAATACATCGGTATACTTACCGCCCCACTGCGGTCGGCTACCTTTGAACCGGATGCCGTTATTATCTATTGCGATACCAATCAACTACGAATTATCCTGCTTTCTCTGAAAATGGAAGACAGGCCACTGGTGAAATCGAACTTCTTCCCATTCTCCTGCTCTAATTCCGTTGTGCCCGTAATGTTAAACGGCGAGTACTGGATAAACCTGCCCGACCCCGGCGAATACGCGCGGGCGCTGACCGTCGCGGGAGAAATGATGTTCTCCGTGCCGAAGAATAAATTGGCCGAACTGACGGAAAACCTCAGGCAGTTTGACAGGAACGAATCAGGATTTGCCCACGAACAGATGATGATGAGACCGGACTTCCCTCAACCGGACCTTTACAAAAGGGTGTTCGAAGCCTGGGGTATGGACCACGATTAGCAGTTATTTACGGATAAGGCTGTAACTTTTCTCGTAATTGTTTTTTATTCGTTACTAAAAAGCTATTGCATTTTTAAATAAATGTATGTTATCATTAATTATGAGCATATGCTCATAACTGGCGAAGGAACAGGATAATTATGCCCAGACCTCAAAAATGCCGTCGCGTTGCCTACGTGCCGGGAGTGACGTTTTTCAAGCCGGCCGGTACGCCGATGAGGTCCCTCGAAGAAATTCAGCTCTCCCTGGAGGAAGCCGAAGCCCTGCGCCTGAAGGACCTGGAGGGGATGGAGCAGGAGCCGGCCTCGGAAAGGATGAACGTCTCACGGCCGACCTTTCAGAGGGTCTTATCCTCAGCCCACCGGAAGGTCGCCGATGCCCTCCTTAACGGCCGGGCGGTAAGGATTGCCGGCGGCAACTACGAGGTGGCCTCTCAACGGTTCCGCTGCCGACGCGGCCACGAATGGGACGCCCCGTTTGAACTGGCGACAGATGATGCAACGGCGCTCTGCCCCATCTGTAACACGCCGGGGACCAGGTCGCTGATACCACCGGGACCTGACGAAACGGGAAAAGGACAGGGCCGACGCCACATGGGATAAAGAATGTAACATTATGCCAGTGGATATTTAAGGCAAACATATGCAAATAATCGATGACTTACTATCATCTATCTTGAACTATGAAGTACCTGTGGTAGACATACGCCAGGGGGCGTTTCAGACAGCCGTGCTCACCCGTCACTGCGGACTGGCTTCGACACCTCACGACTCCGGCCCCCACCACGATAAAACCCCGGTGAAGGAAGCCGGCTATCTGCTCAATCGGGATGCCGCCGGGCTGGCTCACATGGCTCTCTCGCCAAGCCCTCTGGAAGCGACCATTGGCATGGCGACGATAAACTCTCTCATTGATGTTGACGAGCAAAACTGCGAGGAGCTTAATGCCGCCGAGCTTATCGCCCGGAAAGGGGAAAACAGGAAAGTAGCCATAGTCGGGCATTTCCCTTTTATTCCCAGACTCCGTTCCGTAGTGAAAGAGCTATGGGTGACCGAGAAGAACCCGCAGGCAGGCGATTTCAGCGAAGCCGAGGCCGAAAACCTTATTCCCCGGGCAGACGTCGTCGGCATTACGGGCACGGCCCTTACCAATCACACCATCGAGCATCTACTGGACCTCTGCAATCCTGACGCCTACGTTGTTGTCCTGGGTGGGACGGCGCCTCTTTCGCCTGTATTGTTCGACTACGGCATCAGCGCTGTCTCGGGGACGCTGGTGACCGACCCGGAACTCGTATTGCGCTACGTCAGCCAGGGGACAACCTTCCGCCAGATAAAAGGCACCCGGTTATTAACGATGACGAAGGAAAAGGATTGACTTGGTACCGAGGAGGTAAAGCAATATTGGCATTAAAACCCGTTAACGAAGAAGTTAGAGAGAAGCTCCAGGCTATCATTGCCGACCGTGGTCTGGGCAATGAGGTCGTGCAGGTGACCATCGGCACGCTGTCGGTAAAGCAGGCGATAGGCACCCCCAGCCGGCAGGACTTCCCCCTGCTGGAGGGGAAAGAAGTGATGATTGAAGCAGAATTTCACGGGAGCTTCGGGCAGGCCTTCACCGACCGCCCTCGCGACTTTGCCGGCTCATTAAATGACGTTATTAACCTGAGTTTGAACACGAACGAAACCAGGGGCATTTTCATCGCCACCCTCAACGCCGTCACGGCGCACCTGGGTATAGCTACCGGAATGCGGCACTGTCACGACGAAGAGCCGGAGGAATGCGCCAAACAGATTGCCCGGCATATTCTCGATGAATCGGGCAGGGTGAAAGTCGGCATGGTAGGCCTCCAGCCGGCTATCCTGGAAAATCTGGTCAATACCTTCAACGAGGCTAATGTGAGATGCACCGACCTTAATCCCAATAATATAGGCTCCCGGAAATACGGAGCCGAAATCTGGAACGGCCGGACGGAAACCGGGAAACTCATAGAGTGGTGCGACATTCCGCTGGTTACGAGCAGCACGCTGGTTAACAACACATTTGACGATATCAGGAAAGAAGTCATCTCTCAGGGCAAGCGACTGATTGTCTTCGGTGTTACCGGCGCCGGAGTATCGGTCCTGCTCGGCCTGAAGAGACTGTGCTTTCAACCGCATTAAGAATTGTGAGGGGGTATCGTTTTTAAAACAGGAATGTAACCCGGACATCAAATCCAGGAACTGGAAACGAAAAGATTGTAAAACAAAGGAAATTTATTATGAAAATTGCCATTTCAGCGGCGGGACAAAGCCTGGATAGTCAGGTTGACCCGCGTTTCGGTCGCTGCCAGTACTTCGTGATAGTCGACCCGGACACCATGGAGTTCGAGGCGGTAGCCAACAACTCGGCTGCTGCATCGGGCGGCGCCGGAATCGCTACGGCCCAGATGATTGCCGGCAAAGGGGTAGAGGCAGTGCTTACCGGCAACTGCGGACCCAATGCTTTTGGTGTTCTCAACAGCGCCGGTATTAAAGTCATTACAGGAGCTACCGGCACCGTGCAGGAATCCATCGAAGACTACCAGGCAAGCAAGCTTCAGGCCAGTACCCGGTCCAATGCCAGTGCTCACTCAGGCATGAAACGCGGTAAAGGCATGGCATAAGGGCTAAAGGACTGGATAGTATACAGGAGGTGAATTATGCCTAGAGGAGACGGAATGGGGCCACCATCCGGCCCTGAGCAGAGGGGAGGCAGAATGGGAGGTAGCCAACCCGGGTCAGGCCCCGGCGGCAACTGTGTTTGCCCCAGCTGTGGGGAAAAGGTGCCTCACCAGCCGGGAAATCCGTGCTATGATATAAGCTGTCCCAAGTGCGGTACAAAAATGGTGCGGGGATAATAATTAAGAAAATAACCAATCTACCGACTGGTTAAAGCAGAGGTGATACATCCAGGATTTGATTAAAGAATTCATGGCGCAAAGGGAGTTCGCCATCATCGGGGCTACCGACAACCCGGAAAAATACGGCCACCAGGTGTTTCTTAACCTTAAAAACCGGGGCTACGAGGTCTACCCAGTAAATCCCAGGCTGAAGACGATTGAAGGAATGAAATGCTATGCCACACTCTCCGAGCTACCGGGGAAAGTCGACGTGGTGGACGTTGTCGTGCCTCCGGCGGCCACCGAGGCTATCCTCAAGGAGTGCCTGGAACTGGGACTTGACCGCATATGGCTCCAGCCGGGGTCGGAAAGCGAAACCGCCATCAGGTTCTGCCAGGAAAATAATTTTAAAGTAGTGCATGATGTTTGCGTCATGATGAATTAAACGGGGGGGTAAACGCGTGAAATCATTTGAACTGGAGCCCAGATATTCGACGAGTAAGATACCGGGCAAATGCCTGAAATGCCTCGGGGAACAGGAAATGAACAACTGCCTTATGGAGCTGCTGAGAGATGAGGAAGACGATGAGGAGGTTAAACAAAGGTTTGAGGTGCTGCTTACCTTTCTCCAATCACCCGAATCAAAAAAGTTACGTGACGAATCCGAGAAACTGCTGTCAGAAGGTAAGCGCGTGACTTTAAAAATAAAGACGGACCGGGATACCGGAAACCTGAGCTACGAGCTTGTAACGGATTAATTTCACTTTGGAGGTATGTCATGAAATACGCTGTACCCGTATCCGGCGGCAGGCTGTCGCCACACTTCGGTCACTGTGATAACTTCGCCTTCTTCGACGTCGAAGAGCAGAGCCGAAAAATCACCGGCAAAGAGAACGTCCCTTCACCCGCGCATCAGCCCGGCCTTTTACCCGCCTGGCTGGCGGAAAAAGGGGCTTCGGTAATCATTGCGGGCGGTATGGGGCCCCGCGCGGTAGATTTATTTCGGCAGAACGGCATCGATGTCGTGCTCGGCTCCCTGGAAAGCGACCCGGAGCAGGCCGTGCTCAGCCATTTAAACGATGACCTGTCCACAGGGGATAATATTTGCGACCACGAAGCGGGCTAACGCGTCCATTAGCTACAAGAACCTGCAGGAGGAATCATGGTAACCGAACAGCAGATTAGAGAAAGCCTGGATAAGGTGCTTGTCCCCGGTGTGATGCGCAGTCCCGTGAAAATGAACCTGGTGCGTGACATCGCCACCAGCGATGGTAAGGTCAACATCACGCTGTCCTCCACAGCACTGGCACCGGAAATCCAGGATAGACTGAAGGTTAGCATTAAAGAAGCGACCGGCAAACTGGATGGTATCAACGAGGTTAATGTGGACTTTACCGAGGAAAAACCGAAGGACCTGAACCAGATTAAACGCGTCATTGCCGTTATGAGCGGTAAGGGAGGCGTGGGCAAATCGCTGGTTGCCAGCCTGGCGGCGGTCGCGCTGCGGAGACAGGGATATGAAGTAGGCATCCTGGACGCTGATATCACCGGCCCGAGCATACCCAAGATGTTCGGACTTACCAACCGACCCGCCGGCAGCGATACCGGCCTGCTGCCGGTGCCTTCGCGGTCGGGCATCGAGGTCATGTCGATTAACCTCCTGCTGCCCGGTGAGGATGAAGCCGTTATCTGGCGTGGCCCGCTTATCGCCCGCGCCATAACCCAGTTCTGGGAAGAAGTCCTCTGGGGACAGCTCGACTGTCTAATAGTTGACCTGCCGCCGGGAACCGCCGACGCTCCCCTCACCGTCCTGCAGAGCTTCCCCATTTCCGGCGTCATCATTGTCTTCACGCCGCAGGACCTGACGAATATGGTGGTCAGGAAAGCGGTGAAGATGGCCCGGCAAATGGATAAGTCTATCCTTGGTGTCGTCGAGAATATGAGCTATCTCTACATACCCGAGATTGATAAAAAAATGGAAATTTTCGGCCAGAGCCGCGGCGAAGAAATGGCACAGGCCGCCGGCGCGCCACTGCTGGCGCAGTTGCCCATCGACCCGGAACTGGCCAGGCTTTGTGACGAAGGCACCATCGAACGCTACGATGGTGAGGTTATGAATGGACTGGGAGAGTCCGTATCCCGAATAGCGATACAGACCGACTAATCAAAGGTAAAATTAGCAATTTGACATGTTGCGCAATAATGCTATAATAGTGACATGCCAAACAGAAATCCTAATTTCACCCTGCGAAACTTGGCTACAGATACCGCCCAAAAACCAACAGCAATCAGGTCCGTCTTCCGCGCGGTAAATATACTTGTCTGTTTAAGCAACGGCATAAACTCCGTAACGGATATCGCCAATTGCTGTAAGCTCACCAAGCCCACGGCGTACAGATTACTTCAAACGCTGGAAGAGCTGCTTATGGTAACCCAGAACCCCGTTACCCACCTCTATTATCTGGGCCCCTTAATCAACAGGATTGCTTCCGACCCGCAGGCAAACCACCATTACCTCATTAACTGTGCCCTGGAGGAATTAACACACCTGTGGAACTTCTCCGGGGAAACCGTGGAATTAAACATCATGGTCGGTCTTCAATATGTCCGGTTATATGAAATCCAGAGCAAGTTTGAATTAAAGGTTGTTGCCGGTCCTGACCCGGTGGGGCCGGTATACGTCGGGGCGACAGCTAAAGTGTTGCTATCACAGCTTGACGATGACGACTTGCAAACCGCCTTAAATAATATTAAAATCGGTCGTGTTACTGAGCACTCTGTTATTGATAAAAGAGAGTTGATGGCACAGGCAAAAGAGATAAGACAAAAAGGGTATGCCGTTAGCTATGGTGAAAGGATTGCCCATGCTATATGTATCTCCGCCCCCATCAAAAATTACTTCTGGCCGGTCGCGCTTAGCCTTGTAGGGCCCGATAACCGCCTGGAGCCAATAATGGACGAGACGATAAAAGAAGTAACGGCAGGTGCCAGCCGTATTACCGATAGTATTGCAGAATTTTTCCAGGCAAAGGGGGTGATAGATAGAAGAAGATAAAAAGAAATAATTGGTTGCGGAAAAATAAAGGAGGTATAAATTCATAATGAAAAGACTATCTATTTTGTTAGCTGCCATGCTTGTCATTTCGCTGTTTGCCGGTGTGCTTACCGCCTGCGGCGAAGACAAACCCGATGAGCCGGTGATCCTGAAGATGGCTAGCGCCGCCACGATGGAATATATTGATGTTGAGCAAGCTTTCGCCGATGCCTTTAACGCGCGTTGCGGCCCCGATTACACCATCGAGTATTACGGCGCCGGAGAGATGCTCGCATTCATGGAGCTTGTTGACGGGGTGAGGACCGGAGCCGCCGACCTGGGCGCTATTACTCCTAATTTTCATTCCTTTGACGAACCGAAGTTAGGTGTAGTGGAAATGCCCTTCTTGTTTAATAACCTTGATGCCCATATCGAGGCCGTACCGGGTTTAATGCCGCTATACGGCGAGATACTGGAAAACCAGTTCAACCAGAAGCTACTCTGTCTCCATAACTATACCGGGATGGCGCTCATCTCCACCAAACCTGTTAAGACCATGGAGGACTGGGACGGTCTGATGGTCCAGGCCATATCTCCCACAATTGCGGCTATGGTGGAGGCTTTGGGCGGTGCCCCCGTGACCGGGGTGCCGTATACCGATTCCTACTCACTAATGGAGAAGGGAACGGTAGAAGCGGTAATAACAGCACCGGCAGCCATACGCATATTCATGCTGACCGATGTCGGTTCTTACATGACATCAGCCTATATGGTCCCGGCCGTACATGGATTCTCCATCAACCTGGATACCTGGAACAGCCTACCGGGGAAAATTCAGGACATAATGCTTGAGGAAGCGCAGAAGCAATCGGACGTCATCGATGAGTGGCTGAGGGGTGAATGGGTTAGTGATTTCGCCGATATAGCTGCTGCCGGGGTAGAGATATATGAAGTTCCCCAGGCAGAGGTAGACAGGTGGAAAGCAGCTTGCCAGGGAATCATCGATGAACAAATGGTTATATACGGTGATTTCGGCGAGAAAGTGATGGATATTGTTGACAAGGCGAACGCCAAGTATCCTCGTTAAACCCGGGATATAAACGGCATGCCTGCGGTTCTAGTATCGCTGGCGTTTTAACCGAAAATACGCCAGTTCGTTCGGGGAGTGAGATAAGTTGTTTAAAAGAGTGATGCAGAAACTGGATCACTGGCTGGGTCGTGCCAGTACCAGCCTCCTGTTAGTGAGCGGTATTATGATACTGCTGATGGCATGGGCCGAAACATATGGTGTGTTCAAGCGATATGCGTTCCGTTCTCCCGACCCCCTTGCCTACGAGCTCAGCACCATGTTCCTGCTGTTCTGTGGTGTATTAGCCGTAGCCGGGGTAGAGAAACTTGACCAGCATGTCAGGAACGACATTGTTGCATCCCGTTTCCCGCCCAGAATGAAGCACATCGCCCTCGGCACTATATTCCCGTTCCTGGCGCTAATTTTCTGTGGCGTACTCACCTGGAAGAGCCTGGACAACGCGCTCTACGCGTTACAAATCGGCCAGGTCACTCAATCGCCGTGGGCACTGCCGTTGGCTCCGATTAAATTCGTTATACCCTTTGGTTACACCCTGCTTTGCCTCGTTCTCTTAGGGAAATTCATTCGAGGCATAGCTCTACTGAGGGGCGGTAATAACCAGAACCAGACAGAATAGCCATAATGCTGCCTGGTATTATGTAAATTGAGGTAGTTATGGACTTTACTACAGCAGCGCTGGTATGCGTAGGAGGCATGCTCTTTTTGATGCTGATGGGTATGCCGGTCATCTATGCCCTGGGATTTACCGCCATCGCTGTCGCCTACTTCACATACGGCGCTTTCAGCCTGGATAAAGTAGGCTGGACCACGTTCAACACCCTCTTTAACATAAACTGGACGCCCCTCCCCTTGTTCGTTCTTATCGCCTGTCTTATTGCCGAAACCAAAATAGGCGAAGATATCTACGAAGCCGCCCGCAGCTGGCTTTCCCGCGTTCCCGGCGGCCTCATCGTTACCAGCATCTGGGGCGAGGCGGCCATGGCCGCCGCTATCGGCACCAGCACCGCCACCATCCTGGCCGTGGGTAAGGTTGCCGAGCCCGAATTTAAAAGATACGGTTACGATAAGGGGCTGGCCATGGGTGGGCTATGCTGCGGTGGTGTCCTCGGCCCCTTAATCCCCCCCAGTGCCGGTATGATTATCTACGGTGTCCTCTCGGAGACGTCTATAGGTCATCTCTTCATGGCCGGGATGGTACCGGGCGTGCTCTTAGCCTTAATGCTGGCAGCAGTAGCTATCATCATCTGCTGGCGAAATCCGTCGCTCGGTCCTCCCGTAGGCAGCGTCAGCTGGAAAAAGCGGTTCTCCTCACTAAAGCGGGTCTGGCCCATAGTGGTGGTGATGCTCTCTATTCTGGGCTCGATTTACATGGGTATAGCCTCCCCTACCGAAGCCGCCGGCGTCGGCTGTGTGGTGGTGCTGCTTATAGGAATAACCGTTTTCCGTCTTCGCTGGGAGGGATTGAAGCGGGCTCTCATAGAAACGGCGACAATAAACGGTATGATTCTGTTTATGATGGTCGGCGCCTGGCTATTCTCTTACGTGATTGGTACTTCCGGTGTGGTAAAGACAATAACCGGTTTCGTTACAACCTCAGATTTATCACCCTGGCTGGTGATTATCGCTATAAATATCCTGCTTTTAATTCTGGGCTGCTT
>DAOUEB010000057.1:0-1965 GCA_034430675.1 Dehalococcoidales bacterium | reverse complement strand
GCCGATATGATTAGTGCTGACGAGCTGAGACGGTGGAGGCAGAGATACCCCAAGGCATCAGTCGTCTGCTATGTGAATTCCCCGGCTGAAGTTAAGGCGGAAAGCGATATTTGCTGCACCTCGGCTAATGGCGTCCAGGTAGTGAACTCGTTAGAAAACGATGACATACTCTTTGTCCCCGACCAGAATCTGGGGCATTTTGTTGCCACTCAAACCAAAAAGCACGTAATTCTTTACCCTGGCTACTGCTATGTACACCATCGAATTAAGCCAGAGCAATTAAAGCAGGCAAAAAAACTCCATCCTGAAGCTCAGGTTTTAGTCCATCCTGAGTGCCGGCCTGAAGTAATCGCCCTGGCTGATGCTGCCCTCAGTACCTCGCAAATGCTCCGCTATACCAGGGCATCTCCGCATAACAGCTTCATTATCGGGACTGAAGAAGGAATACTTCATGGGCTTCGTAAGGAGAACCCGGATAAGTCCTTTTATCTGGTGACCAATAGCCAAATCTGCACCGATATGAAGAAGACAACCCTGGAAAAGGTTGCTCAGATAATGGAGCTGAAACAAAATATAGTTACCGTTCCCGAAGAGATACGGGTTAAAGCCAAACTAGCCGTGGACCGAATGCTGGCTATTTAGAGCTTATTATCAACCTCACCCCCTTTAAACCTCCCTTGATAAATAACCTCCTGCTAGATAAAATGTTCTGGGGGTCTAATCTGTGAACCAGTATGACTATATTATAGTGGGTAGTGGTATCGCTGGGCTCTATACTGCTCTGCTAGCCAAGGAGCAGGGGAGCGTGCTTATCCTGACCAAGGGCAGCATTGATGACTGCAATACCAAATATGCCCAAGGGGGTATTGCCGCCGCTATAGACAAGGAGGACTCCCCCGAGCTTCACTTTCAGGATACGATAACTGCCGGCGACGGGTTATGTGATGAGGAGGCAGTGCATATCCTGGCCAACGAAGCTCCCGACCGCATCGCCGACCTGGTCCACTTCGGGGTCCCCTTTGATACCATCAATGGTGAGATTGCCCTCACCATTGAGGCAGCACACAGTCGACGCCGCATCGCACACGCCGGGGGCGATGCCACCGGCGCCTATATTGAAACCACTCTGAGCAATCGGGTGCGTTCGTCCAAAATCCAGGTACTTGAAGATTGCCTGGCTACCGAGATTCTAGTAGAAAAGGGAATAGTTAATGGAGTAAAAGCCCTTGACTGCCGCACCGGTTCTATTGAGGAATTTGGCTGCCGCTACCTGATTCTGGCTACCGGTGGTGCCGGGCAGCTATTCAAGCTCACTACGAACTCAACGGTAGCTACCGGCGATGGTGTCGCCCTGGCATTTAACGCCGGGGCAGAAATTGTTGATATGGAATTCTTCCAGTTCCACCCCACCGCTCTGCGCCTGCCCGGGGTAAACCCTTTCCTTATTTCTGAAGCTGTCAGGGGGGAGGGGGGAGTGTTGCGCAATGTAGAGGGCTACCGCTTCATGCCTGACTATACACCAGCGGGTGACCTTGCCCCCAGAGATGTAGTGGCTCGTAGCATAGTATACGAGATGGCGAAAACAGGTTCAGACAGGGTTTTCATTGATGTTACCCACCTGCCAACCCATGTTACCACCACCCGCTTCCCCCATATCTACCGCTTCTGCCTTGACCATGGCCTTGATATTACCAAGGGATTAATCCCGGTGGCACCAGCGGCTCACTATATGATGGGCGGCGTCAGGACCAATAGCTGGGGAGAAACTAACATTGCTGGCTTATTCGCCGCCGGCGAAACCGCCTGCACCGGAGTCCACGGAGCTAACCGGCTGGCTTCAAACTCAATGCTGGAAGTGCTTGTGTTCAGCAAAAGAATCATGCAAAGAACAGGAAAAGGAGCTAAAACAGAAACACCCACCGCCGGTAAAGGCGAGGAAGTTCACTGCTCGCTAAGCCAGCGGCA
>DAOUEB010000056.1:0-40063 GCA_034430675.1 Dehalococcoidales bacterium | reverse complement strand
CCTGCCTCTCTTATTAAAAGGTCGACCATACCCTTCCTTTTCGCGTCATAACATAGCTGTACATACGAATTCTAGGCGGCTCCGTCAAGATACGCGGATACATTCCATCTACCTTCTGTCGTATTTCCGATACAGCACTTTCTTCGCAATTTGTCAAGAGAACATTGATAATATTTTCGCAATCCCGCTGAGCTAATCTTTAAAGGGTATCATCGTGAGCCAATTGCGTAGAGTCAAGCGAACCCAATTACTGTCTTTGTGGCAAGCTAGCCGGCGATGCTCGCCACATTGGCGCCAGAAGAAAAAGGGATATAACGGCGCCAGCCGCGGCCAGGATAAACGACCAGCTAAGTGTGCCTGTGGTATCGGCTATCCAGCCGGCGATGATAGGAGAGAGTATTGAGCCAATGCCTAAATACACGGTCCACAAGCCGACAATACTCCCGGAAGACTCCTTGGAGAAGTAGTCTGAGGCGGATGCGGCGTACATAGACCAGACGGTTCCGTAGCCCAGGGCAAAAATAGCCGTAAATACGGTCAATCTTATACCCTGGCCATACGCCATTCCCAGACTGCCCCCAGCTATCAGCAAGGCACACAGCATCATGACCCTAATCCTGCCTACTTTATCAGAGAGAGGACCCAAAGTAACCTTCCCAACTATAGCGCCTATGCCTATCACGGTTATTAGCCTGGTTGCCGCTTCATATGGGTATGCCAGCTCCTGTACCGCATAGGTGCTCAAGAATGTAAATGGTATAATTATTGAAAAACCCGTAAGCAGATAAGCCAGGCCTATGAGCCAGAATCTGATGTCCCGTAAAAGCCTCATGTATATTACGCTAACAGGCTCACCAGAATGTTGCCCAAGCCTTTTCTGGCGAAGTTTAGACTGCTCCCCCGGGTGACTTCTGACCGCTAAGAGGTTTATGGCAGCCACAGCGAACCCCAATGCGCCCAAACTCATCCATCCCGCCCTCCAGTTATGAGCTGTGGCTATCATCGGCACGGCTGTGCTGGTGCCAACAATACCGAGGGAACTACCAACATCAATAAAAGCCAGAGTCTTGCCTCTGTGTTTGTCACTGGTCCATCTCTGTGCCAGTGCCATGGTAGGAGCCCAGCAAGCGGCAGAGCCGATACCAGCCAGTATAAAGAACAGACTGGCCTGAATAATTGATGAGGAATAAGCCATGAGGAATGTTCCGGTTCCAAGAGTAGCGACAAACAGGGTAAGGAGCAGACGCACGTTATATCTGTCCCCAAGGAGACCGAGCACAGGAGAGAAGACCGTGTAAGCAATGAAGAACGAGGCATAGATTACTCCCGCCTCAGTCTTTGAGATGGCTAAGGCGGGAAGCATCTCAGGCAGCAGTATACCGTAGCCATACCTGACAGCGTATGATGTGAATATTGTGCAGAAACAAGCCACCAAGACAGCTAGACGTCTATCCATGTGTGCAAAAACCCTGTGGGCTGCTTGCGAAACTTACTCTATGCAAGCACGAGTACTCTTGTAAGTTATTCTATCATACTTTCACGTCCTGTCAATCACCTTCGGGCTTGTCCATTCTGTATAGTTTGGGAAACAGGTTGGTTAACAAAATGCCAATACCAGCTGGGTGTAGCCTCGGTCGCCACTTTCATACTCTCTCCGAAATCATTCAGGAAATTCGCTATCCCTGTCGGAGCCATTACTCATTGCAGAATGAGTTTCGGCAGGTAATGAATATCGTGCGGGGCAGCATACACCCTGCTGATTAAGTACTCAATCGTTATAACTGCCAGATGAAGCACTGGCGCAAGTAGGTAAAAATACCTAATCACAGACTGCCAGATATAAGCATAAATACCTAGTCCTAAAGGGCACAAATAGGTATCAAGGCGGAAGCTAAATTTGGTAACTAGATGATAGGATTTGATGGGAGGTAAGAGGAAGGGTGAGGATAGAAGAAAGCTTCTTCGGCTTAGCTCCATAATCCAACTCTTACCTCCAGCTTACCCAGAGGGAAAGGAGGTAACGGCGATGCAGTGGGAGTTCATAGTAGCGCTGGTAGTGGGCATACCTATCATCCTTTTCCCGGTAGCGTTCGTCTGGTACCTGAACGTTGGCGGCATCTATGCTGCCATTAAGGAAGCGAGGGCGAAACGAGTTGCCCGTGAGAAGGGTGTCAAGGTTGCGGCTAAGGTTAAGTAGCCGCAACACTGAAAGAAGTAGACAGAAATACCTGGATAAGGAGGGTAAATAAGATGGAGTGGCAGGTTATACTGGCCGTGGTACTGGGAATACTCTTCATACTAATCCCGGTAGTGTTAATTTGGTATATTAACGTTAGTGGTATTTACACGGTTCTCCGGGAGACGCAGAAGAGACGAGTTGCTCGTAAAAAGAGGATAAGGGAAGCACGAATAATGGCGAAGGAACCCGTACTCAAGTAGGGGGAGGGCTGAGAAATGACCGTGGAACAATTGCATCGGAAGCGTGTTGAGAAGGAGGAGGTTTTTTAGCTCCTCCTTTTTACTAGGAAGCGGCGCCGATTGTGTTACCGGTAAATACAATATGCTTAAATGCTAAAGGCCATTTTGGGGCGGTAAACACAACGCATGGCAAGGAAGGAGGTTTTATGGCAATAAAAGCAAAGGCTGATACTTTTATAGACGAGATTTGTGCTATCCCCGGCGGTGAAGGTATTCGACTGTGCATCCAGTGTGGTACCTGCACCGCTTCCTGCCCCAATGCCGACAAAATGGAGCATACACCATCACAGCTCATTGCCATGGCGCGGGCAGGCATGCGCGAGGAAGTCCTATCCAGCAACACCATGTGGTACTGCTTATCCTGCTATCTATGCACGGTGCGTTGTCCAAGAGGCATAAAACAGACGGGCCTGATGCATGCCTTCGAGTGTCTGGCGGAGCGCGCCGATTTGAGCTATGCCGGAAGTTTCACACCCACCATGTACCGAAGCTTCAACCACTTCGCCTGCGCCTTGGGCAGTCTTCCTGAACTCGGGTTTATGACTTGGTTCTATATCTTAAGTAATCCATTTCGTGCCTGGAGGATGATTCCGGTAGCCCTAAATCTGCTTAGGCGAGGCCGCCTGTCTATCAGGGCCAGAAGGCTGACCCCGGAAGGAACCAATCAGCTAAGGGCTATCCTCGATAAGGCTGAAACCCTGGGAGGTGTCAGTTGAGATATTATACATATTTCCCTGGCTGTTCCGCTTCTGATGGAGGCGCCAAGGCATACAACTGGTCTGCCCAGGCCGTGAGCAAGGTCATGGATGTCGACCTTGTTGAGCTGGAAGACTGGAACTGCTGCGGCTCAACACCATCAAGCTCGGTTGATGAACTCGGTGCCTTTTGCATGGCAGCGCGTGACCTTGCCCTTGCCGAAAAGACAGGACTTGACATGGTAACACCATGCAGTGCCTGCTATGTTATTTTAAACCGGACTAATACTTACCTCAATGGGTATCCCCAGTTTAAGGCTAAAGTAGACGAGGCTCTGGCTGCTGGTGGCCTGGAATACCACGGCACGGTTAGAGTCAGGCACCTGCTTGATATTGTAACCACTGACGTCGGTTATGATGCTATCGCATCCAAGGTGAAAAAGCCCCTGAGCGGGCTGAAGGTGGCACCCTACTACGGTTGCCAGATGGTCCGCCCCGGGTTTGGCTTTGACCACCCCGAGTCCCCCCAATCCCTGGATAAGTTGATAGTCAGTCTGGGGGCGGTGTCCACTCCCTTTCCGCTTAAGGCTCGCTGTTGCGGGGGGTCGCTGATTATTTCCGAAGAAGATGTGGCGCTGGACCTGATTTACAAGCTTCTCGACTCTGCCTCCAGCAATGGGGCAGAATGTCTGGTTACAGTCTGCCCATTGTGTCAGACGAACCTGGATGCCTATCAAAGTCGGGTTAATAAGAAGTTTAAAACCAATTATAAACTGCCTGTTTTATTCTTTACCCAATTAATGGGTGTTGCTTTTGGACTTGAAGGAAGAGACCTCGGTTTAAAGACCGGCATCGTACCGGTAGAAAAGGTTTTAGCAAAATATATTTAAGGAGTGGAGAATGGAGCCAAAAATTGGTGTCTATGTTTGCCACTGCGGAGCCAATATTGCGGGCACAGTTGACGTGGTGCAGGTCACCGAATATGCCAGAGGTCTCCCCTCAGTGGTTGTAGCACGCGATTACAAATTCATGTGCTCGGACCCGGGCCAGGATTTAATCAAGAATGATATTAAGGAACTGGGACTGAACCGCGTTGTGGTGGCCTCATGTTCACCCCGATTACACGAACCTACCTTCCGGCGAACTCTGGCCAGCGCTGGTTTAAACCCTTATCTCTTTGAGATGGCGAACATCCGTGAGCAATGCGCCTGGGTACATCAAGACGGTGAGAAGGCTACCGAGAAGGCAAAAGCACTGGTCAGCGCTGCCGTGAGACGCGTCTTCCTCCACGAGCCGCTGGAAAGGAAGGAAGTCCCCGTTAATCCGTGCACACTGGTCGTGGGTGCTGGTATTGCCGGGATTCAGGCAGCCCTGGAGATAGCGGATTCGGGCCAGAAAGTATATCTGGTAGAGCGGGAGCCATCAATAGGCGGTAATATGGCCCGGCTGGACAAGACCTTCCCCACCTTAGATTGCTCTGCCTGAATACTCACACCGAAGATGGCCTCGGTGAGGTCACACGAAAACATCGAGCTGATGACATACAGTGAGGTTGTGGATGTATCCGGCTATGTGGGCGATTTCAAGATTCAGATAAAAAAGAAGCCGCGCTATGTAGACGAAAGTAAATGCACCGGATGTGGCACCTGTCAGGATAAGTGCCCCGTGAAAGTGGATAATGAATTCGATTGCGGACTTGGCAAGAGAAAGGCAATCTACACGCCATTCCCCCAGGCAGTGCCCAATATACCGGTTATTGACCCGGAGCATTGCACCTATTTCCTCAAGGGCAAGTGCCGTGCCTGCGAAAAGTTCTGCGAGGCTAAGGCGATTGACTTTGAGCAAACGGAGAAAATGGTTGAGGTGGATGTGGGCAACATCATCGTTGCCAGCGGTTTTGATTCCTTTGACCCATCCGTAATATGGCAGTACGGCTACGGGCGATATGATAATGTTTTCACTGGCATCCAGTTCGAGAGAATGAGTAATGCCTCCGGCCCCACGGATGGCAAAATAGCGCTTAAAGATGGCTCACCGCCACAGAGCGTCGCCATCCTGCACTGTATCGGCAGCCGCGATATTAACTATCACCGTTACTGCTCGCGGGTCTGCTGCATGTACTCATTAAAATTCGCTCACCTGCTGAGGGAGAAGGCGCCTGAGGCGACGGTATATCAGCTATATATTGATATGCGCTGCGCCGGTTCGGGCTATGAAGAGTTTTATGAACGCATCCAGGAGGAGGGAGTGAACTTTATACGTGGGAAGGCCGGCGAGATTACCAATATCGCCGAGAGTCCCGAAGAGGAAGGCAAGCTGATTGTCATCTGCGAGGATACACTGGTGCGCCGCAAGCGGCGTCTGCCGGTGGACATGGTCGTCCTGAGCTGTGCCCTGGAACCCCGTGCCGATGCGGAGAACGTAGCCAGGCTCTTCTCCCTGAGTCGCAAGGCAGACGGGTTCCTCTTGGAAAAGCATCCCAAGCTTGACCCCGTAGCCACGACTACGGACGGCGTTTTTGTCGCCGGTTGCTGTCAGAGTCCGAAAGATATCCCGGATACCGTAGCCCAGGCATCCGCCGCCGCCGCCAGAGTCCTCGCCATGATAAGTAAGGGTAGCGTAGAAATCGAGTCCGCCATCGCGGTTGTGGATGAAGAGCATTGTGCCGGCTGCAAGATATGCGTTGACCTCTGCCCTTACAAGGCCATCACCTTTGATGAAGAGAAGAAGGTCGCCAGCATTAATGAGGCGCTCTGCAAGGGCTGCGGTACCTGTGTGGCCGCCTGTCCCAGCGGCGCCATTACGGGCAGACACTTTACCACCGAGCAGATTATGTCTGAGATTGAGGGGGTATTAGCATGAGCTTTGAACCGAAGATTGTGGGCCTGCTGTGCAACTGGTGCGCCTATGCCGGCGCTGACCTGGCCGGCACTTCAAGGAAGAAGTACGCGCCCAATGTAAGGGTCGTACGGGTCATGTGCTCAGGAAGGGTAGACCCCACCTTCATCCTGAAAGCCTTTGAAAAGGGAGCTGACGGTGTCCTCGTCTGTGGCTGACATATCGGTGAATGTCATTACCTGGATGGTAATAAGAAGACAGCCCGCCGGATACCCCTGCTGAAGAAAATGCTCTCCCAGTTTGGGATTGAAGACGAGCGGGTACGTTTGAACTGGGTATCAGCATCAGAGGGAGACCGCTTTGCCACCATCGTTAATGAGATGACGGAAAAAATAAGGCAACTGGGACCTTTTGATCGTAACGGAGGTGGTGATAATGGCTAAACCAAAACTGGCTCTGTACTGGGCGGCTTCCTGCGGGGGCTGCGATGTGGCTGTCCTCGATACCAATGAGAAGATACTGGATATTGCCAACCTGGTCGACATAGTGTTCTGGCCAATCGCCATGGATTTCAAGTACCACCACGTTAAGGCTATGGGAAATAAGAGTATTGACTTATGCCTCTTCAACGGAGCTGTCAGAAGCGCCGAGCAGGCAGAGATTGCCAGGCTGCTCCGTGATAAGTCCAAGGTGATGGTAGCCTTTGGCGCCTGTGCCTGCTTCGGCGGTATACCAGCGCTGGCTAACTTCACCAACCGTGCTGAGATATTCCAGCGGGCTTACATAGAAGCACCTTCAAACAAAAATGATGAGGGTACTCTTCCGCTGCTGCAAACCAAGGTTCCTGAGGGCGAGCTGGAACTGCCCGAATTATTCGACACGGTGCTGACGCTGGCACAGGTAGTCGATGTGGAATACTTCGTCCCCGGCTGCCCGCCGCCGGTTGACCTTATCCTTAAGCTGGTGAATCTCTTCGCTCAGGGTGAACTGCCTCCAGCCGGGTCAGTAATCGCCTCAGATAAGACGCTCTGCGACGAGTGTAAACGTGTCAAAGAGGAAAAGAAGATAACCAGGCTTTACCGACCCCACGAGATTATCCCTGACCCCGAGAAATGCCTGCTGGAGCAGGGGATAATCTGTTGTGGTCCCGTTACACGTGGTGGCTGTGGCTTACGCTGTATTGAAGCCAATAGGCCCTGCCGCGGCTGCTTCGGGCCACCACCGGGGGTAGTTGACCAGGGTGCCAAGCTGGTCAGTGCTATCGCCTCTATCTATCAGGGGGATAGCGAGGATGAGATTAAGAAAATGGTGGAGGAAATAGTTGACCCGGCCGGCACCTTTTATAGATTCGGGCTGGCGGATTCAATGCTAAAGAGAAAACGCCTCAACAAGAGTTAAGGGAGTAGCTATAAACTAACCGTCATTGCGAGCGTAGCGAAGCAATCCCTAACTCAGATTTAAGACATAGATTGAGATTGCTTCGGGCTTCGCCCTCGAAATGACAGGGTGTCAGTAGACAATATCAAGGGAGCGTGCGAGATGAAAAAGATTACTATTGACCCGATAACCAGGCTCGAGGGACACGGCAAGATAGAGATATTCCTCAATGATGAGGGGGATGTCGAGAACGCTTATCTCCAGATACCTGAGCTTCGCGGTTTTGAGAAATTCTGCGAGGGAAGACCGGTTGAGGAGATGCCCCGGATAGTCACTCGAATTTGTGGGGTCTGCCCCGGCGCCCACCACATAGCATCTACTAAAGCTACTGACGCTGTTTACCATGTGGACCCTCCACCAGCCGCCAGGAAGCTGCGGGAGTTATTCTACTGCGCCCATATGATTCACTCCCACGTTGCGCACTTCTATGCCCTGGCTGCCCCCGACTTTGTCCTGGGACCTATGAGTGACCCTGCCGAGAGGAACATTCTGGGGTTAGTAGCTAAGGTGGGACTGGAAATCGGCAGCAAAGTGATAAAACATCGCGCTTATGCCCAGGATATTCAGGCGGTTATCGGGGGTAAGGCGACTCATCCTGTCTGCGGTTTGCCGGGAGGGATGAGCAAGCCAATCACTGAGGAGGAGCGAAAGGACTTCGAGGAGAAAGCCGAATCACTAGTAGAATTCGGCAAATTCGGCCTTAAACTGTTCGACGACCTCGTACTGGCTAACAAGGAATACTTAGAACTGATAACCGGTGACATCTATACTATGAATAGTCACTACATGGGCATGGTTGATGCCAATAACAAGGTAAACTTCTATGAGGGCGACATCCGCGTGGTTGACCCGGCAGGTAAAGAGGTCGCCAAATTTAAACCGGATGATTACCTGGACCATATAGCTGAGCATACTGAGCCCTGGTCTTATCTAAAATTCCCCTTTTTGAAAAAGGTCGGCTGGAAGGGGATGGTTGACGGCAAGGACAGCGGGGTTTTTCGGGTGAACTCGCTGGCCCGACTAAACGTGGCTGAGGGCATGGCAACGCCTCTCGCTCAAGCCGAGTATGAGAGGATGTTTGAGACATTAGGGGGCAAGCCGGTGCACGCGACACTGGCGTTCCACTGGGCAAGGCTGATTGAGATATTATACGCCGCCGAGCGTCTCCTGGAGCTCTGCCAGGATGATGAGATTACCAGTCCTGAGGTTAGAACCATCCCAACCGCCACTCCCGATGAGGGAGTCGGTGTTATCGAGGCTCCTCGTGGTGTCCTGATTCATCACTATCAAACAGACGATAAGGGCATTATTGAGAAGGTGAACCTGATTGTCGCTACTGTAATGAATAACCCGGCGATGAACATGTCGGTCAGGAGGGCAGCCCAGAGTTTGATTAAGAAGGGGGAGGTAGCATCAGAAGGACTGCTAAATATGGTGGAGATGGCATTCCGTGCCTATGACCCCTGTATGGCCTGTGCTACTCACGCCCTGCCGGGACAGATGCCGCTCGAGGTAGTCATTTATAATTGTAAGAGAGAAGTTATCGAACGGTTCAGTCGATTATAGATTTATGAGAAATGATAACATTAAAACACTCATTTTAGGACTCGGTAATCCGATTTTACGCGATGATGGTGTTGGCTGCCATGTGGCGATGGCTCTAAAAGAAAGACTTCAAGAGCCGGAAGTAGATGTACTGGAAGCCAGTATTGCCGGACTGGATTTCCTGGACATGCTGACTGGCTATGATAAAGTCATTATTATCGATGCCATCCAGACTGGTGAAGGCACGCCGGGTCAAATATACCGGCTTAACCTGGAGGCTTTTAATGCGACCAGGCACGCTGCCTCGCCCCATGATGTTAATTTCGCTACCGCACTTGAGCTTGGCAATAAGCTTGGTCTGGCTCTGCCATCTCATATCGATATCTTTGCTGTTGAGGTGGCAGATACAAGCTGTTTTGGTGAGGAATGTACGCCTGAAGTGACAGAGGCGATCCCTCTTTGTGTTGAAATGATTGTTCAGGAGTTGAGAAGCACAACGCCAAAAATATAAAGGCCATCAGAGTGAAATTATGAATAAGGTTACTTTCAGGCCGTTCATCATGCCCCTGCTCCTGGTATTCTGTACTCTATTCTACTATTTCGGAGAATTAGTAGACTGGGCAGCCTGGGATGCCTTACGCAGTAACTTCTTTTGCGGCGTGCACGACATACATCGCCTGTTGTTTCTGGCTCCCATAGTCTATGCCGGTTACACAGCCAGAGTCAGGGGAGCGCTGATTGTTACCATGGTTGCCTTCATTATCTTCTTACCACGCGCTTTCTTCATATCCCCCTATCCCGACCCGTTGCTCAGGATGGTGCTTTTCGTCATCTTCGCCGGCGTAATCGGTGTCCTCGTCGGAACCATACGAAATCAGACGATAAGGTCCCAGCGGCTGGAAGCCATGTTAACCATCAAGAGAGACAAGCTGTTAAAAATCGTGGATGGAATGGCAGACGGCATCGTAATCACCGGTCCGGACTACAGGATACGGTTCATGAATAAAAAAATGGTAGAGTTTTTCGGTGAGGGTACCGGCCTCACCTGCTACGAACACCTGCGTAATCTTGACGCCCCGTGTCAGCAGGAATGCCATATACCAGACGTAATTAATAATGAGGAAATTGATAGGTGGGAATGCAGCTTTCCAGATGGCAGAATCTACGAGATAGTGGCGGCACCCTACGTTGATGCCGACGGTACAGTTTGTCAGATTTCCATATTCAGGGACATCACACAGCGCAAGTAAATCTAAAATTGGAACTTATTGGGCTCATCTGCGCAATTCGTTTGGCTTTTCCGTATGATATATAATGTGAATATAGTGCAACGGTAAGAAAATCCAGCGGAGTAAGCAACATGACTCTGGAATGGGTCCTGAGGATTGTCCTTTTTGGTATAGTTCATTGGATACTGGCTGGAGTCATGCTGCATGACCTGGCAGACAGGCAAAGGGTATTCGGGGGGCGTAAGCCGCCATGGGCGATAGTAATACTAATAATTCCTTGCTTCGGCTCAATACTGTACTTGCTGTTCCACCCTCAAATCCTAAATCCGGATCATTCCCGTAATGAGCGCAACCACGATAAGCGCGAGAAATGACAAATACCTAAATATTATATTGTGAATATTATGACCCTGCTTTCAAGTACTGGCTACCATTTTTCCTGTGCCAGTCTGGCAATAAGCCACTTCTTCAGCCGCTCATCCAGCTTACCGACCCATGATTCTATCTTGCGAATGTCTCCGCTGGCGATGGCCATTTTCTCTTCCGCAGTCAAATCATATTCTTTCAGTGCTCCGGCAGGGTTCTCGGCCAGTCGGGCAAAAAAGGCGTTGTCCTGAGTAGCCCTGTCCAATACCGCTAATACCGCTTTGACGGCTGAGACTTTGAACTCCGGTATTTTGGCTACCGGGTCCAGCGCTGAATTGGTCAGCACGTTAGCCGGTGACTCTTTCCAGTGGAAAGCCATGAAGGCCAATCCCGGTGAGGTTTTATCGGTAACGTTAACCGGCACTTCTATCTTGCCTCGCTCCGAGGCTACGGTAACGAGGTCTCCATCCGTGATGCCAAGCTTCAGGGCGTCACCGGGATGGATGTCAACGGCACCGTTGGGACGGAGGTCATTCAACACTCGGGTTCTCCGGCTCATGCTGCCCGAGTGGTAGTGTTCCAGTACCCGTCCCGTCGTCAGGATAAGCGGATAGTCGGTAGAAACCGATTCTGCCGGAGGCTTGTATTCAACGGCATGGAACTTGCCCAGACCACGCGTGAATTTTCCCTGATGAAGGGTAGAGGTGCCGGGGTGGTCTCTGTCTGTGCAGGGCCACTGCAACCCATAACCCTCCAGCCGGTCATAGTGTATACCACCGTAAATGGGGGTAAGTGATGTCATTTCCTCGTTTATTTCTGCGGTGCTCTGGTAAGCAAACGGATACCCCATCCTGCCAGCCAGCAGGGAAATAATTTCCCAGTCAGGTTTGGCTTCGCCGGGTGGCTCAACGGCCTTCCTGAGTTTTTGCACCCGCCTCTCGGTACTGGTGTAGGTGCCGTCTTTCTCGGCAAAGGCCGCCGCCGGCAGGATGACATCAGCCAGAACAGCCGTTTCGGTGGGGAATATGTCCTGGACTATCAGGAAATCCAGCTGCTGTATGGCGCGCTTGGTATGAACCGTGTAGGGTTCGCTCATAATCGGGTTTTCGCCAATCACGAACATAGCCCTGATGTTGCCCTGCGAGGCAGCTTCTATCATTTCGGTAACGGGCA
Source organism: Dehalococcoidales bacterium (assembly GCA_034430675.1). Classification (GTDB taxonomy): domain Bacteria; phylum Chloroflexota; class Dehalococcoidia; order Dehalococcoidales; family RBG-16-60-22; genus JAFGPF01. Next base: position 28,302 of record DAOUEB010000056.1, on the reverse strand, counting down.
GTCCCGGTTTATCCTTGATGGTGCAATTCCAGGCTGACTCAAACTTCTCTCTGTCTTCCTGATTGGCCACCGGCTGGTAGCCGGGGAAGACATTGGGCAATGCGCCCATATCACAGGCTCCCTGGACATTGTTCTGGCCCCGGAGCGGGCTGAAGCCGGTGCCCTCGCGGCCGATATTGCCCGTCAGCATCAACAGGTTAGCCAGGCTCTTCACATTATCCGTCCCTGTGGTGTGCTGGGTTATACCCATACCGTAGAGGATAGCTGCCCTTTCGGCGCCGGCGAAGAGGCGTGCCGCCCTCACTATGTGTGCCTTAGAAACACCGGTGATTTCCTGGGCCATCTCAGGTGTGTAGCGCTTGACTGTCTCAGCCAGCTCCTCAAAACCCTCCGTGCGTGCCTCAATGAATTTCTTATCGTGCAGGCCCTCTTCAAGAATCACGTGCATCATGGCGTTGAGCAAAGCCACGTCTGAGCCTGGTTTGTGGCGCAGGTGAACGGAGGCCATTTGGGTGAGCTGAATACCGCGGGGGTCAGCCACGATGAGCTTGGTTTTACCGGATTTTACACCTTGGCGAATGACCCGCCCGATGATGGGGTGACACTCGGTGGTATTGGAGCCAATGATAAAGAGGACATCGGCCTTGGTAAAATCGGCAATGGAATTGCTCATAGCGCCGTCACCGAAGGCAGCCAGCGCCGCCACCACGGTAGAGGCATGACAGAGGCGAGCACAATGGTCAACATTGTTGGTGCCCAGAACTGCCCGGGCGAATTTCTGCACCAGATAGTTTTCCTCATTGGTGAATTTGGCGGAACTCAGCACCCCGAGGCTGTCAGGACCGTGTTCCGTTTTAATTCTGGAGAGATTGTCAGCCACCAGGTCAAGGGCTTCGTCCCAGCTGGCTTCGCGAAAGATGTCTTTAAAGTTGCCGTTTACCTCCACATCCTTGCTCCAGCCTTCCTTTCTGATGAGCGGCTTGGTCAGCCGGTCGGGATGATTGATGAAATCAAAACCGAACCTTCCCTTGACACAGAGGCCACCCTTGTTGACGGGGCTTTCTTTGTCGCCCTGCACACTGACTATTTCATTGCCGCGAATGCCCAGATATATGGAGCAACCGACACCGCAATAGGGACAGATTGTCTTGACCTCGCGCGTTGCCTGCCTGTCACCTACAGGCATGAGAGCTCCAGTGGGACATCGCGCAACGCATTCGCCGCAGGACTCGCATATGGATTTAAGCATGGGCTTATTACCGAAGGTGCTCACTTTGGTCGAGTTGCCCCTGAAAGCCAGGTCAATAGCGCCGACACCGGCAATCTCATGGCAGGCGCGCACGCACTTGCCGCAGAGGATGCATTTATTCAGGTCGCGGGTAAAAGCGGGATGACTGTCGTCAATGGGAAGCAGTTCCTTACTTTTGCGCATCCGGTCAAAATGCTCCTGCTCAATGCCCAGATAGCGTGCTATCTTCTGCAACTCACACTGCTGGTTTTTGGCGCAGGTGAGGCAATCACCATGATGGTTTGCCATGATTAGCTCCATAGTGATGCGGCGGGACTGATTCACCATGGGCGTTTCAGTATGCACCACCATCCCATCCGTTGCCGGGGTGGTGCATGAAGTGGGCAGACCCCGAACGCCCTCAATCTCCACAACGCAAACCCGACAAGCCCCATAGGGCTTGAGGTCGGGGTCATGGCAGAGCGTCGGAATATAAACATCGGCGCTCTGTGCTGCCTCGAGCACCGTAGCTCCCTCCGGTACTTCAACCTTTTTCCCATCAATGGTCAGGGAAATGATACCCAGCTTTTTCTCACCTGCCACTATTGAGCTAGTTGTCGTCATTATTTGCCTCCTATTGCCATCAAATAGCTTCGGTTCCTTTCTATTTAAGCCTGGCTGCCCACGGGAACAGGCTCTGTCGGTGCCACCACGGATTCCCCGGAAGTTTTAACTACGGCACTAAACTTGGCCGGGCAAACATCCAGGCAGGTCCCGCATTTGATACACTTGTCCTGCTCGATAACATGCACCATTCGCTTGCCGCCCTTAATGGCTTCGGCGGGGCAGGCCCTGGCGCAGATACCGCAGCCCTGGCATTTCTCGGAATCTATATAATAGGACACCAGGGCTTTGCACACCAGCGCCGGACAGCGCTTTTCCGAAATGTGAGCCTCATACTCATCCCGGAAGTAGCGGATGGTGGTCAGCACCGGGTTGGGAGCCGTCCCCCCTAAAGCGCAGAGGGAACCATTCTTTACGGCTTGGCATAATTCCAGAAGCAATTCGATATCGCTATCCCTCCCGTTGCCAGTTACAATATCCTCCAGAATATCCAGCATCTGTTTCGTGCCCCAGCGACACGGTATGCACTTGCCGCAGGATTCGAGCTGTGTGAAGGTAAGGAAATACCGCGCCACATCCACCATGCAGCTATCCTCGTCCATCACCACCATGCCGCCGGAACCCACGATAGAGCCGGCACTCGCCAGCGATTCATAATCCACCGGCGAATCGAGAAAGCTGGCAGACAGACACCCCCCCGAGGGGCCGCCAGTCTGCACGGCTTTGAAATTCTTACCGTCCGGAATACCACCACCAATCCCGTAAATGATTTCACGCATGGGGATACCCATAGGCACCTCAATAAGTCCCGTCCGCATAACCTTGCCCACTAACGAAAAGGTCTTGGTGCCTTTGCTTTTCTCAGTGCCGTAGCTCGCATACCAGCCTGAGCCCTTCTGAAGGATGGCGGAAACATTGGCCCAGGTCTCCACATTGTTGATGTTCGTGGGCTTGCCCCACAGACCGGATTGAGCGGGGAAGGGGGGACGGGAGCGAGGCATGCCCCGGCTGCCCTCGATAGAGGCCATTAAAGCGGTTTCCTCGCCGCAGACGAAGGCACCGGCTCCCTCCTTAATGTGCAATTGAAATTTGAAACCTGAGCCCAAGATATTCTCGCCCAGCAACCCGCACTTCTCCATCTGTTCCAGGGCAGTTCTCAGCCGTTGAATCGCCAGCGGATACTCCGCCCGGATATAAATGTAACCCTCGGAGGCGCCTATGGCATAAGCGCCGATGAGCATTCCTTCCAGAACGGCATGGGGGTCACCCTCCAGCACGGCCCTATCCATAAAAGCTCCGGGGTCGCCTTCATCAGCATTGCACACGATATATTTCTGAGTGCCCGGGGAATCGTGGCAGAATTGCCATTTAAGTCCGGTGGGGAAACCGGCACCACCACGACCACGCAACCCCGATTTCTTGACCTCATCAATCACCTCCTGGGGTTTCATCCTGAGCACCTCGCTCAGGCCCTCGTAACCGCCGTTGGCAATATAGTGGTGGATATCCGTGGGGTCTATGTTCCCGCAGTTGCGTAGAGCAATACGAACCTGAGGCTTAAGCACGGGCAGGTCAAATAGTCGAGGGATTCCATTTATGGTGCCTTCACCGCGGGTGCCCAGGGCCAGGTCGGGGTGGGGATTATCGGCAGTCAGGTAGTCCCTGACAATTTCAGCCATAAGCTCGGGGGTAAGATTCCCATAAAAGACACCGGGCATACCGGGTTTTACTATCTCTACCAGCGGCTCGGCATAGCAAAGGCCGATGCAGCCTACCTGGATAATGTCGGCCTCTATGCTGTTTTTACCCAGCTCTTCACGGAGAGTCTTTAGTATGTCTTCGGCACCGGCGGCAATGCCACAGGTACCGGTACCAATCAATATACGGGTTTTTTCGCTATTCTGCATGGCTTCCCAATTTGACATTGCCTGCTTTTTTATCTCTTCGAAATTCATCGTATCCCCCTATATATGCTGTTAGTGCTGGTCTTTTCTGTCGAGTATCTTTTTCACCTTATCTGTCGTCATTCTGCCGCATACCTTATCATTGACTACCATCACCGGTGCCAGCGCACAAGAACCAAAGCAGGCGACCGTCTCCAGCGTATATTCAAGGTCAGGGGTTGTTTCTCCATCTTTGATACCCAGTATCTTCTCCGTTTCCTCGAGTATCCGGGACGCTCCTTTGACATAGCAACCCGTACCCCGGCACACCTTAATAATGTTCCGCCCGGTAGGAACGAGCTTGAACTGAGCGTAAAAGGTGGCTACCCCGAAGACAGTGCACTCCGGCACATCAACAAACTGCGCTATCCGGCTCATGGCCTCTTCGGGTAAATAACCAAAGGCTTGCTGAACCTGCTGTAATATCGGGATTAACTCGGCTTTTCCGCCTGTATATGATGCCAGAATCTCATCTACTCGAGTTGTAACGGTTTCTTCATCTTTCTGGACTACTGTATGTGTGTTCTGCGTAACCTCAGCTATACTCATTCTAGACCTCACTTTACTTACCACTTTTCCTGCTGGAGGCGACACCAGATCCAGGTGCTCAGTCGCTTGTCCAGCTTACCAACCCAGGATTCTATACGGCGCAAGTCACCTGACGCCAGGGCGGCTCTCTCCTCCGAGGTCAGGTCATACTCCTTGAGCACTTTAGCCGGGTCCTCGGCCAGGCGAGCCAGAAACCTGTGGTCATCGGCGGCTTTAGAAAGCACTTTAAGGATTGTCTCTTTGTTAGGGTGAGCCTTCTTCTCTTTCGGCTCAACTTCTTTATGCAGCAAATCTCTTTCGAGTTCAGCAAGCATTGTAGAGACGCTGATAAAATTATCGTCTTGAGAATTCCCAGCCACTGGCCTTTCCATAGCTGTAACCTCCTTTAGCTCCTTCTATTTACAGGTTACCCCGAAACGACCAGACTTTCATCGCCTGCCTGACCTAATCTGGCCTGTCACCTTGGCCTATTTCAAACTAGGCAATGTGTGCAGGCAGATAGGTGCTGATTGCATCGGGTAAGCTATGCTTAAATGCAATCCCAAGCGAGCTGTGTGTCTTTGAACTATTCCTTATTGCGGACTATAATGGGAATAAGAAGCAGAAAAACTCCCCCCAGCAGCCGACAAATGAATAAGATAAAGGTGATTATCGCTGACGACCATGTGCTCTTCCGTGAGGGAACGCGTAACCTGATTGAGCAAGAGAGGGATATGGAGGTTGTTGGCGAAGCCAACGACGGTGCCGAGGCTGTTGAGCTGGTAGCCAAACTCCGCCCCCATGTTGCTTTGATGGATATCGCCATGCCCAGGGTGAATGGTATTGAGGCGACACGACAAATCAAAACCAGCCAGCCGTCCACAGCGGTGCTGATTCTCACGGCTTATGATAACGACCAGTATATTATGGCACTGCTGGAGGCAGGGGCAGCCGGATACCTGCTAAAGAATGTCAGCGGCAAGAACCTGGTCAACGCCATTCGTGCCGTGCATGCTGGTGAAGCCGTACTCCACCCCACCATTGCTCAGAAGGTCTTCAGCCGCTTTGGGGCTGGCCGGGAACTGAGTGAGCCGGCACAACTGGCCGAACTTAGCGAACGAGAAATGGAGATACTGAGACTGGCCGCAAAAGGCATGAGCAATCAGGACATTGCTGGTAAACTTTTCCTGAGCCGGCGTACCGTACAGGCCCATCTGGGTAATATCTTCCGCAAGATGGACGTGGGCTCGAGGACGGAAGCCGTCCTGCAGGCATTGAGGAAAGGCTGGCTGAGTCTGGATGACTTAGCATAGTGTTAGAAGCGATGGGACTACGCTGGTGAAGAATTTTTACAGGGTTCCGCATTTCTGGATTATCCTGGCTATCATGACCTTCGGAGCTCTTATCTACTATGCCGACCGGATTCCGTGGCTTCAGACAATGTTACCCCAGATGCCTGTTCAGCTTGCCCGATATTCAACGTACCGAATCCTTTCCGTCATTCCGGTAGCCTACGCTGCCTTCGTATTCAGGTGGAGGGGTGGAGTGATAACGGCGGTGTTAATCGGCCTGGCGCTCATGCCGCGTGCCATATTTTTCTCCGACCATGTATTGGAAGCAGCCGCCGAGACTGTCGCCTTCTTTTTCATCAGTCTGCTGGTTACCTGGTTGATTCACCGGCAACAAAGAGCGCTTGGCCAGTTGGAAAAGGTCAAAGAAGAGCTTCAGGTAAACATAGAAGTTATTGAAGAAAATGAAAAAAGGCTGGCCGCTCTCAACAGGATATCGAGCACTGTCTCGGAATCGCTGGAGCTGAGCACAGTTTTGAGCAACGCTATTGATAACGTGGTGGATGTCATGCAGGTTGATGTCGCCTGGATATTTCTCCTGGATGAAAAAGGCAGCGAACTTTCCCTGGCGACTCATCGCGGCTCCTCTGAGGAACTTACCCGGGGTGTGGACAAAATCAAACTGGGAGAGGGGTTCAACGGCCGGGTAGCCCAGTCGGGGCAACCTCTGTTTGTTCAAGACGCGTCTCAGGACCCGCGTCTTACGCGGGAAGTGGTCAGCAAGTTTAAACTACGCTCCACTCTTATCGTGCCCCTCAGCTCCAAAAGGAAGGTCAACGGCACCCTGTGTATAGCCATGTACAGCTACCGCCAGTTTCAGCCGGAGGAAGTGGAAATGCTTACGGCCATGTGCAACCAGGTCGGTGTGGCTGTAGAGAACGCCCACCTCTATCAACAACAGCAGGTTACGGCCCAGCAACTACGGATATCCGAGGAGCGTTACCGGGGTCTCTTTGAAAATTCCACCGATGCGCTTTTCGTTTGCTCGACAACGGCCCGGATTATCTCCGTCAACCGAGCCTGCGAGCAACTCACCGGCTATACACTGAAGGAACTAACGGCTACCGTAATCTATGACCTCTTTTCCGGCGAAAACAAAGAGAAGATAAAGCAACTGTTTTCAGAAAAACTAGAGCAGGTGCCGATAGGCGGCATCGAGGAGGCCTGTTTAAACAGGAAGAACGGGACAGAGGCATATGTTGAACTACGGGTTAGCCCCCTGCTCAGGAGGAACCAGATAATCGGCCTGCAGGTCATCGCCCAGGACGTGACCGAGGAGAGGCAATTGCGGCAGAACATGGAGTACTATATCAAACAGGTAACTAAAGCTCAGGAAGACGAACGATTACGCATCTCCCGGGAACTCCATGATGACACAGCTCAGGCTCTGGCCACGCTCTCACGCGGTCTCGACTCTCTCAGCACGGGAGAAAAGGAACTCACAAAGCCGGTGATTAAGCGACTGGGAAAGCTTCATGAGATGGCCGATTCGGCTCTTGATGGGGTACGCCGTTTCAGCCAGGACCTCAGACCGCCAATACTGGATGACCTGGGCTTGGTACCGGCACTGGAGTGGCTCATTACCGACCTTGAGAAGGGTTACGACATGGCGACGAAGGTGGATATTACAGGTAGCCGGCGCCGGCTTTCCCCGGAGATAGAATTAACCGTCTTCCGCATCGCTCAGGAAGTGCTAAGCAACATCAGGAGGCATTCACAGGCTTCTTCGGTTGAGATGAGTCTAGACTTCGGCGCTGACGCTCTGACTCTAATCATAAGTGACAATGGAGAGGGTTTTAACATTCCCGATAGAACGAGTGACCTCGCCCTGTCCGGGAAACTCGGTATCATCGGGATGAGGGAAAGGGCTCGCCTGATTGGAGGCACCTTAATCGTTCAATCAGAAAAGGGCACCGGCACTACGGTGACCCTGAGGATTCCCAATTAATGTAGTTGATACAGGCTTGATTTCTCGCCTGGCTCTTATCCAAGGTCTTCTCAAATAATGAAGGTGGCAGACTTCGTCATAACGTAAGCGGTATCGGATAACGTATATGATGTATCGCATGTACGCTAATGTCTCTATCTATGTAGCCGAGAACCATCTCAACATGGGAGGGCGCTTTATATCTTCACCCGCCGATGAACTTCAGGGCATTTCTCCCGGCAATCCGGCCGGAGTTCACGGCAAAGCTCGATGATAAGCCCGAAGAATCTCCAATACAGTAACCGTCGCCGTACATGCCGCCCGCATCATAACCTGCCGCGTAAAGGCCGGGGATGACGTTGCCTTTCTTATCCATCACTTCCGTCCGGTGGTTTATCCTGATGCCTCCGAGCGTTCCTAAAAAGATGGTACGCGCCTTAATGGCATAGAATTTCGGCCCCCTGATTGGCCGGAGATATTTCGGGTCTTTTACAAAAAGGCCATCGTGACCCTTCTCGCAGAATCCGTTATATTCGTTAACGGTGGCTTTTAATACCGCCGGGTCTGCTCCGATTTTCTCAGCCAATTCCTGTATGGAATCCGCTTCAAAGACTTCCGTGCTTTTGTTTCCCAGAGCCGCATCCAGTTCCCGGTCCAATTCGGTAGTCCGTGAGCCGGGAGGGAAATCCATCGCCATAGACTTATCTATTCCGTTCTCTATCAGGTGCTGTTTTATAGAGGTATCGAATATGCTGTAGGTGCAGCCTTCCCCCTGCCTGGCGTTGGCATTGCCTACGGAAGTATCATTGAATCCGATACTCTCGTCGCAGAACCGCTCTCCTTTATCATTGACCCAGAGGTCGGGCTGGACCGCGGCACTCTCAAGGTGCGACCCCATGGCAAATTCCGGCCCTACCGGACCCGTGCGCACCAGCTCCAGGACACCAAGACCTTCATCGGCGGCGCCGACCTCGAAGGCCATGCGGATGCCGTCTCCCATTTTATCAACATTACCGATGGGAATCACGTTTACATCCAGGTCAAATCCCGAGTATTTCTTAATCCATTCTTTATTGTTCGCATAACCCCCGCTGGCTATGACGACGGCTTTTGCCGTCACCTGCACGTCCTCTTCGTCCTCCTCCACGATTACACCGGTAATACGGTCGCCCGCCTTGAGTATTTGTTTCACCGGCGTTGCCGGCACGACAGTTGCCCCCAGTTCCCTGGCTCTGGTAGTGAGAGCCTTCACGATAGCCTCTCCCTTCCCCTTTACAAGGTGATATGTCCGGGGAGCATCGGGTATGTTAATGGTGGCGTCACTGAATTCAACCCCTGCCTGCTGAAGCCAGGCGATGGTTCCGGCGGACTCATCGACAATAGCCCTTACCAGGCGCGGGCTGGCCCGCCAGTGGCTGTATTCCATGATGTTTTTAAATGCCTGGTCGCGATTATAGGTGATGTATCTCTCCCGCTGCATATCGCTTTCCACGGCGAACATTCCATGAAAGAAGTTGGAGGTGCCCCCGAGAGAACGCTCTTTTTCAAAAACAATGACCCTGGCACCACCCTCCGCCAGGGTGACTGCCGCCGCCAGACCTGAAGCACCGGAGCCGATTACCACAGCTTCGGCTTCCGCCGGTATTCTATTCATTTTTCGCCTCCTTAGCTATCGGCTGAATAATAACATATTAAAAAGTCTATCAGTAATTACCCCAGAACTTTACAGAGGTAATTTTCATCCTCAGGTCACACTGCAGACAGCGTGTTGCCTCGTAAGCCGCCGTTTTTTCATCTATGTCCCGCACCACCTTGCAGAAGCTATTTACCCGTTCTTCCGGGGGAATGCAGGATTCTTCACACCGGTTCATAAAGGCAAAACCTTCCTCCAATCCGAGAACTTCCTCAAGCTCAGGACCGGCAACCAGTTTTTCCTCAATAATACCATTTCCCTCCAGATATCTATCCGTGGCGATGGCGGCTTTTCTGCCGGAAGCGATGGCTTTAATTACCGACGACGTGCCGGTGACGGCGTCCCCGGCGGCAAAAACTCCTTCGCGGCTCGTACTAAAGGAAAACGAGTCCGCGATGACAAGATTACCGAGCCCCGTATCCAGGCCGAAGCCCTGCGGAATTTCCGGCCGCTGCCCGATGGCGAATATCACGGTATCCGCTTCCAGGATATGCTCTGAGTTTTTAACTACTTCTATACAGGGGTTTTTATCTTCGTCAAAGCTGAGTAAGGCTACATCGAGGAATTCCACACCGGTAATTACACCGCTTTCACTCAAAATTCGGGTAAAGCTTTTAGCAGGATGAATAATAATTCCCTCCTCTTCTCCCTGGCTGATTTCATCATCCGAGGCCGGCATATCCTCCCTGCTTTCAAGGCAGGCCAGATGCACCTGCCCGGTGCCGAGCCGCCGCGCCGCGCGGGCACAGTCGAAGGCGACATTACCGCCACCCAGGACCATAATCTTATTTCCAATGTCAACTTCATGCCCCAGGTTTATTTCCCTCAGGAAATCGATACTTATCAGCACCCTTTTATTATCCGCCCCGGGGACCGGGAGCTTCTGACCTTTATGAGTACCGACGGCGACAAGCACGGCATGAAAGCCCTCTTCAAAAAGCGCATCAATCGAGTCGACTTTTATACCGGTCTTTATCTCCACACCCCGGTTTACGACGTCCCTGATTTCGCCATCGAGTACATCTCTGGGGAGCCGGTATTCGGGGATTCCAAAGCGCATCATGCCGCCGGCAAAAGGCAAAGCCTCGAAGACGGTGATGGCATGACCCTGATTGGATAGATAGTAAGCCGCGGTCAAGCCGGAGGGCCCGGAGCCGATTATAGCTACCTTTTTCCCGGTTGCAGACTTCTTGTTTGAATTCCCCTCCCACACTCTATGCTCATCATGTTCCGCTACAAAGCGCTTCAGTTCCCTTATGGAAACAGGCTCGTTTAACTCACTCCTCCGGCAGACATCCTCACAGATACGGTCACACACGTAACCGAGCACTCCGGGAAAAGGCACCTTCTCCCGGATAACAGCCGCCGCGGCGGAATAGTCTTTTTCCTTGATAAAGCGAATGTATCTCGGCACATCTATCTCGGCGGGACAGGTGTACCGGCAGGGGATTAAGGCGGCCTTCCGGGTTTTCCCCCTGGCAAGCTCTTTCTTATCCTGAATGGCGCCGGTAGGGCAGACTTCAGCGCAGGCGCCGCAAAATCGACAGCCGGAATCGGCGAGCGGTAAATCCGCAGCGGTACCGGTTAGCGTTTCTTTCCCTTTCTTTATATAAAACAGGACTCCCACGCCGCGGAGCTCGTGGCATGCCCTCACGCACCGTCCGCATACCACGCATTTATTAGGGTCATGTACAAAAAGCGGATTGCCGGTATTGAGCGGCAGCAATTTCGAGCGCCTCTTTACACTCAAATCCTCGCAACCCAGATACTGCTTTAATGATTGAAGTTCACAGTTGAGATACTTATCGCATGTGCCGCAATCCGCCGGATGCCCGGCAAGTATAAGTTCCATGGCAAGTCGGCGCATGGAGTCGATTTTCTCGGTTTTCGTCCTGACTATCATGCCGTCTTCAGCGGGTGTTACGCATGACGGGGGCAGTCCTTCAATGCCTTCGACCTCTACAACGCACAACCGGCAGGCTCCGATGGGGGGCAGGTCGGGGTGATGGCAGAGATGCGGAACGTAGATTCCCGCATCGAGCGCGGCCTCGAGTATGCTTTTCCCCCTTTGCGTCTCGACGTCAGCGCCGTCAATATTCAGTTTTATCATTTCCTTAACCGACATTTCTTCTCGAGGTTCAGTGACTGGTATTTGCAGAACACCTTTTTTCTGTGATATGGGTGTCATAATCCCTGCGGAAAAGTTTTATACTGCTTAAAACCGGGTCTGGTGCCATCCGGCCAAGACCACAGATACTGCCGGTTTTCATTCCTTCGCCCAGCTTAACCAACAGGTTCAGGTCTTCGGGTTTCCCCTTGTTCTCGGCAATATCGTTTAAAATATCCGACATCTGGTACGTTCCCTCGCGACAGAAAACGCATTTACCGCAGGACTCGGCCTGAAGGTATGCCATGACATCCCTGGCCATTTCAACGGCACAGGAATCACTACCGTAGACTTCGATTGTTCCCGAACCCATAATGCCTCCGGCTTCATTCATCGTTTCATAGTCAACAGGAATATCCAGAGAGTCGCCGGTAAAATAACGACCCGTCGGACCGCCGAACTGCACGGCTTTGATGCCCTTCCCGTTTAAAACTCCGCCGCCGATATTCATAACTACAGTCCGGAGCGTCGTTCCAAGCGGGACCTCGACGGTATATTGATGAGCCACATTGCCGGATAGAGTAATAATCTTGGTACCCCGGCTCCGTTCTGTGCCGATACCGGAGTACCACGCCGAACTGTTCTGGAAAATAGCCGATACGTGGGACAGGGTCTCCACATTGTTAATCAGCGTTGGCTTATCATCAAATCCCCTGACGGCGGGATAAGCGGTACGCAGGTAAGGCATCGCCTGCTTGTTCTCAAGGGAACGAATGAGTGCCGTTTCTTCGCCTGAGACCAGGGAGGATTCTATCTCTTTAATCTCGATATCGCATTTAAAATCTGAATCCAGAATATTATCGCCCAGCAGGCCATAGTTTCTCATCTGCTCCAGTGCCTTCCTGAGCCTTTTTATGGCGGTTTTGTACTCGGAATTAACACAGATAAAACCACGGCAAGCGCCAATGACGCAGGCACCAATTAACATACCTTCCAGAACGAAATGAGGGTCACTCTCTACCAGTAATCGGGCCGTACGTGCTCTGGGGTCCGCATCCACGGCATCACAGATGATATATTTTTCACCTGCCTCAGTATCATGGCAGATTTTCCATTTTTCGGCGGTAGCGTAACCTCCTCCCCCCCTGCCTCTCAATCCGGACTTTTTCAGTTCCCCGATTACATCCATCCGGTTCATTTGTAGAACACTGGACAGCCCGCTGTAACCCTGTCCGCACAGGATATACTCGTTAATACTCTCAGGGTCGATATAACCACAATTTCGTAAAGCTACTCTGTTCTGCAGGTTGAACACGGGCATGTCGCCGCTATCGGGGATACCGTCTATTTTCTCGCCGCCGATGCTGCAAAGAGCCAGGTCCGGCCCGGGATTGTCCCCTGATAAATAGTCATTTACCAGCTCTGAAGCTGTTTCGGGAGTAATATTACGGTATAAGATAGCAGGTCTACCTGGCTTTTCGATTAATACGACAGGCTCGAAGTCGTATAACCCGGAAGAACCGGCAGCGATGACTTTTGCTTTTATACCGCATCTATCAATATCCTGTTGAAATCGATTAAGTACATCTGCAGAAGCAGGATGGTCGGCTGACGCTCCAACACGAACCTTGATGCAATTTTTATCTTTCGGGTAATCGCATTCTAACCCAGCTTTAGCGCGAATTTGCTCAAGATCCATTGATGTTCCTTCTTACTGAAAACACGGCCGGAACCGATGTGAAAGCCGGGTATCAAACAAATACAATGCACAAAAAATACCTGGTACCTGTCATCGTATTATTATGTTTTATTATTTAGCTACCTGTCAATCGTCCCTCCGAAAGGGTTGACAACAACATGGTAAGGAAGTATAATGTAAATGAGCATATGACCATAATTATTTGTCATTTATTTATCAAATTATGGACATATAACATAATTTGTGAGGATAATGATTCATGGGAAGACAACCGCGATGGCGCCGGGTAGGCTCTTTACCCCAGGTGACCTACTTCAAGCCTGCGGGCATACCCCTGGCTGATATTCAGGAAGTACGCCTTTCTATCGAGGAGGCTGAGGCGATTCGGCTGAAGGATGTAGAAGGTCTTGAGCAGGATGCCTGCGCTCAGAAGATGAGCGTGTCCCGCTCTACCTTCGCCCGAATTTTACTCGCGGCGCGCCAGAAGATGGCTGACGCTATTCTCAACGGAAAGGCTATAAGAATCGAAGGCGGTAACTATGAGATGGCAATACGCCACTTCCGCTGTGGCAACGGTCATGAGTGGGAGGTGCCTTTTGAAGTTATGACAAAGCAACCGCCGGAAATCTGCCCTACCTGCAATACGTCGGACATCATGTCGCTGTGGCCCTGGAGTCCTGGCTTGAATATGGCCGGCCAGGGTAGACAATTCAGAGGCGGACGAAACTACGGAAGAGGAGGTGATTGAAATGCCATTTGGAGATGGAACCGGACCACGGGGAATGGGACCAATGACCGGCAGGGGAGCCGGCTACTGCACCGGCTATGAGCGGCCGGGCTTTACCAACACGATGCCAGGAAGAGGCTGGTTCAACTTCGGTCGCGGCCTGGGTCGCGGCCGAGGGCGCGGCATAGGCCGGCGTGGGTCCAGCCCATTCTTATCTTATCCTCGCTGGTAAATACTCAAATTGAAATATTTATAAAGGAGGCGAAAGAAATGCCTAATGGATTTGGACGAGGAGGAGGCTCCGGCCGTGGCTTCGGCGGCGGCATGGGCTTTGGCTTCCATGGCGCTTCTCCACCCTGGCCTTATGTCGGTCGCGGTAGAGGAGGGCTGCCCAGATGCGGTTACTTCACTGGCGGCGCTGGCGCACTGGCACCACGGTCTTACAGTCCTTCTTTCTACCCGGGAATGCCAGCCGCTCCGGGGTACGCACCCTACTCACCCGGCATGACCCGAGATGAAGAACTTAACTATCTGAAAGACCAGGCGGAGGCGATAAAGGGTCAGCTGGAGGGAATAGATTCCCGGATGCGTGACCTGGAACCAGAAGAGTAAAGAGCGAAATCGTATGAACTAAAGGAGGTGCACTATGCCAGGATTTGACGGTACCGGCCCCATGGGAATGGGATCGATGACGGGAGGTGGCAGAGGCTTCTGCAGTCCCTGGGGAGTGGGAGCTGGCTTGCGCAGGTATGACTTCCCGCCCAGAGCAACCTACGCTTATCCACGCTACGGGGCGTATGGTTTTCAGCCGTTCGCTCCGCGGATGTCCCGCGAGCAGGAAATTGAATTCCTGAAGAACGAGTCCCAGGCTCTCAGGGACGAGCTCAAGGAGCTGGAGACCGAGATAGGCAAACTCTCGACCGGGAAGGAATAAGGAGATACTATGAAGATTGCTATTTCAGCCAGCGGCCCCAATCTCGATGCCGAGGTAGACCCCCGGTTCGGGCGCTGCCAGTATTTTATCATCGCCGAACCGGAAACGATGGAGTTTGAGGCTATCAATAATTCCAGTGCCGGTGCCGCTGGCGGAGCAGGCATCGCGGCGGCACAGATGGTTGCCGGGAAAGGTGTTGAGGCGGTCCTGACCGGTAACTGCGGCCCCAATTCCTACCAGGTGCTGTCTTCCGCTGGCATACAGATTATCAGCGGAGTATCCGGGAGCGTAAAAGATGCCATTGAAGACTATCGGTCAGGCAAGTTCAAGGCCAGCGCTCAGGCTAATGTGGTCGACCACTTTGGCATGGGTGGCGGTCCCGGAATGGCCGGTGGCGCTGGCACGGGTAGAGGCATGGGCATGGGCCGTGGTATGGATGGAGGTATGGGAGGAGGCGGAGGCATGGGAGGAGGTCGCGGTATGGGCAGAGGCATGGGCATGGGCCGTGGCATGGGTGGAGGCATGGGTATGGGGGCCGGAATGGTGCCGCCGGCAGGTCCGACGCCTCAGTCCCAGAACCCGGGGCAGGATATTCAGGCACTGAAAGCCCAGTCGCAGGCACTGGCTGAGCAGCTGGCTGAAATTCAGCGGCAGATTGAAAAGCTCGAAGATAAAACTGAATAATGTTAATTTTGCCTTTTTGGAAATACGCAAAGAACAAAGGGGTGACTGGCGAAGAGACAAAATATGATAATATCTGTTGCCAGCGGTAAAGGCGGGACGGGCAAGACACTGGTAGCCACCAGCCTGGCCCTTTCCCTGAAAGATACAGAGAGCGTGCAGCTTCTCGACTGTGATGTCGAGGAGCCCAACGACCACGTATTTGTGAAACCGGTTATTACCGGCAGTGAACCGGTACATATGCTGGTTCCCACAGTGGCAGAGGATAAGTGTACCTACTGCGGCAAGTGCGCCCAGGTCTGCGCTTACAAAGCTATTGCCGTAATTGCCGACCATGTGCTGATCTTTCCCGAACTCTGCCATAGCTGTGGCGCCTGCAGTTATCTCTGCCCGGAGAAGGCCATCACCGAAGAGGGCAGGGAAATGGGTATTTTGGAATTGGGACAATCAGACGGTCTCAGTTTTGTCCACGGTATACTTAATGTTGGCGAGGCCATGGCACCCCCGGTTATCAGAAAGGTAAAAGAACATGCCAGTAATGATGGCACGGTCATTATTGATGTTCCGCCCGGCACGTCCTGCCCGGTGGTGGAAGCTATCAAGGGAAGTGACTTCTGTCTCCTGGTAACCGAGCCGACTCCCTTCGGACTTAATGACCTTGTCCTGGCGGTAGAGACGGTGCGAGAGCTCGACATTCCCTGCGGTGTTGTCCTCAACCGCGTCGGCGTCGGCGATTTTAAAACAGAGGAATACTGTGCGAAAGAAAATATACCGATACTACTTACTATACCCCTGGATACGGAAATCGCCCGCCTGTACTCACGGGGAGTCCCCCTGGTTAAAGGGCTGCCACAGTGGAAGGAGAGTTTCCTGGGGCTTTTCGACAGAGTCAAGGAGCTGACAAATGGAAGAAATCGTAATACTGAGCGGTAAAGGTGGCACCGGCAAGACAAGTATCGTCGGCTCGCTGGCCGCCCTGGCCAAGAACAAGGTGCTTGCCGACTGTGATGTTGATGCCGCCGACCTCCATCTGCTGCTCAGTCCTTCCATAAAACAGCAGACCGAGTTCTGGAGCGGGCAGGTAGCCCGCATTGACGAGGAGATATGCACCAAGTGTTTCCTGTGCCAGGACCTGTGCCGCTTTGATGCCATAAAAGATTTCAGGGTCGACCCCGTCTCCTGCGAGGGATGCGGCTTCTGCTCCCATATATGCCCGGTTGAAGCCATAACCATGGAAGAAAACATGTCCGGGCACTGGTTTATCTCCGATACCAGGTACGGCCCCCTGGTTCATGCGCGGCTGGGAATCGCCCAGGAGAACTCGGGCAAACTGGTAGCCCAGGTGAGGCAACAGGCTAAAAAAATCGCCGAGGAGCAGGGTCTGGACTATATCATCAGCGACGGCCCGCCGGGCATCGGCTGTCCGGTAATTTCATCACTGTCCGGAGCCAGCCTGGCTCTTCTGGTCACCGAGCCCACGCTCTCCGGGATACACGACCTGGAGAGAGTGCTTGGGGTCTGCCGACACTTTGGCATCCTCGCCGCGGTTTGTATCAATAAACACGACCTCAATGAGGAAAATACCCGAAAAATCGAGGACTATTGCCGGAGTCAGGATATTGAAGTAGCTTCCAGGATTCCGTTTGATAATGCCGTAACCGAGGCACTGGTGCGTGGCGTGCCGGTAGTGGAGTATGGCGATGGCAGGGTCTCGCACGAAATAGAGAAGTTATGGCAGAATATCTCCAGGATGCTGGAAGATGCAAGAAAGAAGTGATAAAGCTTGCCTATCTATGAATATGAGTGTAAGACATGCGGAGAGCGCTTCGAACTGCGCCGGAGCCTGAGCGATAGCGACAGTGGCGTAAAATGTCCTAACTGCGGGGTAGAGAGTCCGCGCCGTGTTCTCTCAAGCTTTGCCACCACGTCCGGCGGCTCCTGCGCTCCGGGAGCATCTACCTGAAGCATCGGACGGTGAGGCAGTTTGCCTCGGTAGAAATTATTTCAGTGGAAAATAGAGGAGGGAAACCCATGGCAACCGAGGAGCAAGTAAGGCAAACCCTGGAGACAGTACTGGTACCTGCCGTCAAACGCAGCGTAGTCGGGATGAACCTGGTAAGTGAGGTCTCCATTTCCGACAAGAAGGTAGACGTCGTTCTGGCATCAACCGGGCTGATTCCGGGCGCGCAGGACTGGATAAAAACCAAGGCCAGGGAAGCTATTGAGAAGCTGCCTGAAGTCAGTGAGGTGAAGGTCGAATATATTGATGCCAAGGCAAAAGACCTTAATAAAATCGACCATATTATCGCTGTGATGAGCGGCAAGGGAGGTGTGGGCAAGTCTCTGATTTCAAGCCTGGTTGCCATCGCGCTGAAGCGTAAGGGCTATGAGGTAGGCATTATGGATGCCGATATCACCGGGCCGAGTATACCCAAGATGTTTGGTATCAATCTACCACCAAGCGGGAATGAAAGCGGCATGCTGCCGGTACTCTCAAAATCGGGCATAGAGGTCATGTCGATTAACCTCCTTCTCCCCAGCGAGGACGATGCTGTTATCTGGCGCGGCCCTCTCATCGGAAATACTATCAAGCAGTTCGGTGAAGGCGTACTCTGGGGAAGGCTGGACTATCTGATTATAGACCTGCCTCCGGGTACCGCCGATGCCCCACTCACGGTGATGCAGACCTTCCCGATTTCAGGGGTAATCATCGTCTTCACGCCTCAGGACCTGGTTGAGATGATTGTCAGGAAGGCGGTAAACATGGCCCGGAAGATGGAAAAGCGCGTTCTCGGCGTGGTCGAGAATATGAGCTACCTGTACGTGCCGGAAATAGATAAAAAAATTGAAGTTTTCGGTCGGAGCCGGGGAGAGGAAATGGCCCGCGCCGCCCAGGCTCCGCTGCTGGGCCAGTTGCCCATAGTCCCGGAGCTTGCCAGGCTCTGCGATGAGGGAAACATCGAACGCTATGACGGTGAAATCATGACGGGACTGGGTGAATCTCTCATCCAGGCGGTTTCGGCTGAGGTTAAGTAAGCAGGAGGCGAAAGAATTTCTACTGAATTTGATGAGCTCCAGAAACTGGCTATGGCAGACGCCCGGAAAATCTACTCTGACACTGTTATTGACCATGCCATGAACCCGAGGAACCTGGGCGAGATACGGGAAGCCGACGGATTCGCCAGGGTCACCGGATCCTGTGGTGACACCATGGAAATATGGCTTAAGGTGAAGAATGACACCGTCGGTCAAGCTACGTTTCTTCCCGATGGCTGTGGACCCAGCATTGCCTCGGGCAGCATGATTACCGAGATGGCCAAGGGGAAAAGCATCGGCGAGACCTTGAAGATAAGCCGGCAGGATGTCTTAACGGCACTGGGAGGCCTGCCTGAGGAAAGCGAACACTGTGCCCTTCTGGCGGCAAATACGCTTAAAGCAGCCGTAAGAGACTACATGGCGATGAAACGAGAGCCCTGGAAAAAGGCATACAGAAGATTATGAAAACATCGATGTGTAAATATGGCTGCAAGGACTTATAGGAATGACAGACAACGATGGGCGTACTCTGGAACAGGTATACCGAAGTGCGGTTAGAGGTCTGTATGCCAGGCTCAGGAGCAACTATGATTTTATCTACAGGAAATTAGGTGATGATGGAATAAAGCTGATAGCAGACATGAGCCGGGAATATGGCCTCAGTGTAGCGGAAAGAGCCAGAAATCGACTGGACAATAATGACCTTGACTCTGTGGCCAGGTACTTGTTGAGGATATTTGAGACGGTAGGTCGGGGCAAACAAGATTTTACACGGCTCATTAAAGTTAGCGATACCAGGATAGTGATGAAGGCCAGCGAGTGCCCGCTTCATTTCGATAAACCAGAGATGTGCCTGGCGCATACGGCTATGGAAAAGACCGTGGCCGAGGAATTGAATCCTAAGCTGGCATACCGCATTGGCAAGTCCATCCCCGCAGGTGATGCCTACTGCGAACATATAATAGAAATCAGGCCGCCAGAGGAAGATTCGTGATTGGCTCTATTGTCTATGGTCCCGTCCCTTCCCGACGATTAGGTCGCAGTCTGGGGATAAACAATATTCCTCCCAAGGCATGCAGCTATTCCTGCGTCTATTGCCAGCTCGGGAACACTACTAATATGCAGACCGAGCGACAGACTTTCTATAACCCGGCAAAGATAGTTCAAAGCGTAAAACAGAAGGTCAAACAGGTCGCAGAAAAAGGTGAACCAATAGACTACCTGACATTCGTCCCTGACGGAGAGCCTACCCTGGATGCTAATCTCGGCAAAGAGATTGAACTTTTAAAATCATTAAATATCAAGATTGCAGTTATTACTAATGCCTCTCTCATCCGGCAGGAGGATGTCAGGCAGGATTTGCAGAAGGCTGATTGGGTATCGCTAAAGGTAGACACAGTGAACCAGGAGACATGGCACAGGCTCAACAGACCTCAGAAATCATTGAAAATGGAGAGGATTTTGGACGGAATGGTTAAGTTTGCCGAAATTTTTCAGGGAGAACTAACCACCGAGAGCATGCTTGTCCAGGGTATCAACGATAATGCCCGGGAAATGGAGAGAGTTGCTGACTTTCTGGTAAAGCTGAAGCCGGATAAGGCTTACCTGGCAATTCCGACAAGGCCGCTGGCAAAAAAGACGGTTAGTGCGGCTGATGAACAAGCCGTCAATCTGGCATACCAGGTCTTTAGCAATAGATTAAACACTGTAGAATATTTAATCGGCTATGAAGGAAACGCTTTCTCATTTAGCGGTAGTGTTGAAGAGGAACTGTTGGGTATTACTTCAGTGCATCCGATGAGGGAAGAGGCTGTGGCAGAGTTCCTGGAAAGGGCCGACAGCAATTGGCAGACGGTGCAGCATCTGGTCGAGAGTGGCAGTCTTGTAGAGCTGAAGCACCAGGGGAAGAAATTTTACCTGCGGAAGCTGCACGGATAGTACGCCAGTTTGCCGCTTCCCCAGGTATCCCCGCCAGAAATATCGGGGGCAAAACAGGAGTGAGATTATGAAGGATAATGTTATCCTGCAGGTGAGGAAAGACCTGTGTCTCGGCTGCGGGCTGTGTGCTGAGAGTTGCCCTCAGCAGGCTATTTCGCTGCAGTCGGGTCAGGCGAAGATAGCCAGAAACAGGTGTAACCATTGCGGCCTCTGCCTTAATATCTGCCCGCAGGGAGCCATTGTTGAGTTGCTCCCCGTCTCAGGGCGTGACCTGCAGGACACTGTTGACGGGCTGAAGGATAGAGCCGAAGACATCATCGCCAGAATTGAGAAGCTAACAGGGCAGATTCGGGCCTAGTCGGGTCGACCAGATAGATATAAGGAGGTTGCCATGCCAATA
Source organism: Dehalococcoidales bacterium (assembly GCA_034430675.1). Classification (GTDB taxonomy): domain Bacteria; phylum Chloroflexota; class Dehalococcoidia; order Dehalococcoidales; family RBG-16-60-22; genus JAFGPF01. The sequence continues at coordinate 7,488 of DAOUEB010000056.1, read as the reverse complement.
CAGCCGCCATTCATGGTTTCTTACAGCATTACCACCAAGTGTAATCTGAAGTGCAAGCACTGCTATAGTGAGTCAGTTGAACAGGCATCCCCTGATGAGCTGACCACCGAGGAGGCATTTCGATTGATTGATGACCTTTCAGGATGGGGCATAGGTCTGCTGATTATTGATGGTGGAGAGCCCTTATGCCGGGAAGATTTGCTGGATGTGGTGAAATATGCTTCGTCAAAAGGGATTAGAACAACCGTCGGCAGCAATGGCACTCTGATTGACGAGGCTATGGCCAGGAAGATGCTGGATGCAGGTGTCATGGCGGTGGCGATATCGGTCGATGGGGTTGATGCTGATACACACGACTCTTTCAGAGGTGTCACCGGTGCCTTTGAGCAGACACTCCGGGGAGTGGAAGCCTGCCGGAATGCCCGACTTCCGTTTCAGTTCAATACCGTCATCAGGAAGGGAACCCTGCCGCAGTTGGAGGATTTGCTTCGTATGGCGGTGGACTCTGGTGCCGACGCGGCTGAATTTTTTGACCTGGTGGCAGCCGGGAGGGCTAAAAAGGAATGTCAAGAGCAGGTGTTGACCAATGACGAGAGAGGGCGGGCGATGGAGTGGCTTGCTGAGGCTCAGGAGGACTGCCCCATCGTTATAAGAGTGCCGGGCTGCCCCATGTACCCTCTACTGCTACAGGAAAAGCGCATTCGGCCCAGGCACTTCCCATCGGAAATGCTGCGGAGAGTGCCTTATTATGAGAGGGGATGCGCGGCAGGAATTCCGATGGGTTATGTCATGGTTCAGTGCAACGGGGATGTTAACCCATGCATGCTACTTCAGGTGAAGCTCGGTAATATCAGGGAGCAGAGCATAGTCTCTATCTGGGAAAACTCTCCGAAACTGGCCGAACTACGGCAGAGAGACCTGCTCAAAGGAGCATGTGGCGATTGCCAGTACAAACTCGCCTGCTCCGGATGCCGTGGTAGGGCATATGAGGAAACTGGTGACATGATGGCCGCTGACCCCGGCTGCTGGTTAGCGCCTTAATCACTCGAGAAAGCAAGAATTAATATTCTATCCAGGATATTAGCCAATAGCCACATTTTAATCTGCATTAGTAAACCTTTATCACCATCAAGACCGAAATCAAATAGCGGTCGTCTGGAATCTTGACTTCTCAACATAAAAAGATATATAATTGCGCACTAGCTGACTAGTTATATTATTAATGTGTTTGAAGACAAGCGCACGTTAGTCTAGCTGGCTGCTTTATCTACCCAAGGAACTGAAAGCAGCCTTAAATAAAGATTAACTGCATTACTATAAGAGTTAAAGGCCAGTTCCAGTCCCGGTTACGGCAATATTACGGAGGCCTTCAACGTAAAGGGGGTGATAAATGACCAAGTAGGTAAGCTAAAAAGAGTTGTCGAGAATCTATAAAGGAGATACAAGTAGCAATGAAGAGGTTTTTACTAATTACTTTAGCTGTTGTTTTAATGGGCGTGTTAGTCATTAGCAGCTGTGCTGAGCCAGCCCCAGCACCAGCACCTGCACCCGCCCCAGCTCCGGCACCAGAGAAGCCAGCTCCGGCACCAGAGAAGCCTGCCCCGGCGCCCTCGCCGGAACCAGCCCCCGGTGAGCCGCAATACGGCGGCATCTTAAAATTCATCAGAGGTAGTTTCCCGAAGAGTCTGGGCTACCCACCGGAGTTTTCCCCCACTGAGAGCATATACGCCCTGCCCGTTCTGGAAAGATTAAACGAGTGGGATGATGAAGGAAATCTAATCCCCGTGCTGGCTACATCATGGGAAGGTGACGTGGCGAATAAGACCATCACCTGGCACCTGAGAGAGGGTGTCCAGTTCCATGATGGTACACCCCTCAATGCTGAGGCAGTCAAATGGGTCTTCCAGATGGAAATAGATGCTGGCAGTCTGGCGGACGGCCAGTACGTGGAGTCCCTTGAGGTTATCGACGAGCACACTCTGAAGATGCATCTGTCGGCATTCAACTGGCTGATGTACGAAAACTATGGGTGGACCCAGTTGATTTCGCCGACGGCATTTGAAAAAGCCGGCGGTGGCGACATAGAAAAAAGCAAAGAGTGGGCTCGAATGAACTCGGTAGGAACAGGCCCCTTCAAAGTCTCCGAATATCAGCGTGATGTCGTTATCAAATACGAGAGAAACGACAATTACTGGCGGGAAGGTATGCCCTATCTCGACGGTATGGAAGTACGTTTGATTCCGGATGTCATGACTGCCTCAGCCATGATGGAGGCGGGAGAGGCAGATGCCTGGACTGACGTATCGGATGTACAGAATATTCTTGGCTTACAGGATAAGGGCTTCAAAGTGAACTGGGCGCTCGGCTTTTTCTGGGCGCTCCTGCCGAATTCCAGCAACCCGGACTCACCACTGGCCAACCAGAAAGTGCGTGCGGCCATAGAATATGCCATTGACCGCCCGGCCATGGCCAAGATGCTCGGGTACGGCCATTTTGAACCCCTTCACCAGATGGCCTCAAAGGATTGGCCGGGATATGTTGAGGGTTACGACCCCCGACCCTATAATCCGGATAAAGCCAGGGAGTTGCTGGCAGAGGCGGGCTACCCCGATGGCTTCAAGACCAAGATAATGCTCACGGACAGGGGGGAAGCACGGGACGCTGCCTCCGCTTTGCAGGCTTATCTTGGTGAGGTAGGTATTGAGGTTGACCTGGATATCGCCGATTTGGGCCGGTACTTTGGCTCCGTCTTCGCCACAGGCTGGGATGAAATGGTGTTCGCCGCGTCCGGAATAAACCCCGACGCCACAGATTTATTCATCCATTTTGGCCCCAGCCCCATGACATACCGCACCGGTCACATAGCCAAGTCACCCGAGTTCCTGGCTTTATGCGAAGCAGCACTGGACCCCAAGTATGAAGACGCGTTTGAGGCAATGGACGCAATCAAGGAAGCCATAAAGCAGGGTGGCGAGGACGCTGTGGTGATTCCAATTTACCGTTCGGCACAGGCGCAGGTGATGCAGCCCTATGTTCACAGCGATTATGCTACACTACACACGGTCATCTGGACCTCGTACGACGATTGGATGGAAAAGCATTAAGTAGCCTGAATAAGGAAGCCGGGTGATTCATTCCCATCCCGGGAATTAGGCCGGGGGTGAATCACCCGGTGCGAGAAAAAACTGTAATTCACATAAGTAGCCAGACTACGGGTTATTTCGACGCAAGTTGCAGGGTCTGAACTGGACCTGCGTTTGTGCCTGACCGTACAGATTCCTTAATGATGCCCGAGGTTTAGTATGACAACATATATTATCAAGCGACTGATACAGGCGCTTTTTGTTCTTATCCTGGTAACCCTGATAATTTTCTTTGTCATGCGGTTGCTGCCCGGTGACCCGATAATAATTTACGTGGCTCAGACTGCGGAGTTGGAGGCTATGCCCCCGGAAATGCTTGACAAACTCCGGGCTGAGTTTGGTCTGGATAAGCCGATAGTGGTGCAATACGCTAACTGGGTATCGGGCATCTTCCAGGGTGACTTCGGAACCTCAATATTCTACCGCGAGAATGTGAGCACGCTCCTGCTGGAGCGTTTCCCCGTAACCCTTCATCTGGGTATACTGGCACTTATTATTAGCAGTATTCTGGGTATTGTGCTGGGACTGGTCGCGGCCATAAGGCGGGGTAAGTGGATGGATACAGTAGTCACACCTTTGACATATATCGGCATCTCCATCCCCGTTTTCTGGCTGGGGATATTACTGATATACGGTTTTGGCCTCAAACTCGGGTGGCTTCCTATCTGTGGCTACACGTCACCCTTTGATGATTTCTGGTTGAGCACAAGACAACTGGTTTTGCCCGTCATCTGTCTTGCTTTATTCGGTCTGGCGGCCAACGCGCGCCAGATGCGCTCAAGCATGCTTGAGGTCATCCGGCAGGACTACATTCGCACCGCCTGGTCCAAGGGCTTAAGTGAGCGTAACATAATCGCTAAACATGCCATAAAAAACAGCCTGATTCCGGTTATTACCTTGATAGGCATTAGTGTCCGCATCATGTTGGGCGGTGCGGTGCTCATTGAGATCGTGTTTGCTATTCCCGGTGTCGGCAGGCTGCTGGTCAGCAGCATTTTTGGCCAGGACTATGTAGTGGTACAGGCCGTTACTTTTGTGATGGCCGTAATAGTCCTGGTGGTCAATTTGATTGTTGATATATCCTACGGCTGGCTTGACCCCAAGATACAGTACGGTTAGGAGAGCTTAGAATATGGTAGAAAAAAATACTACCTATACGGAGTTCCTGGAAGCCCCACCCCACGTCAGCGAGTGGCGGCGCTTTACAAGGGTATTCTTTCAGCGCAAGCTGGTTATATTCGGGCTCGCCATATTAGTGCTGCTGGTAATTACCGCCGTCTTCGCCACCTGGCTGGCACCATATGACCCCTATAAGCTGGGCACGGCTGATTCCTTGCTTCAACCGAGTATGGGGCACCCCCTGGGTACTGACATTCTTGGTAGAGATACGCTAAGCCGGCTCATCTACGGCTCAAGGACGGCGCTGATGGTAGGCTTTATATCTGTAGGGGTTGCTTCCATAATCGGCATTACGTTGGGGTTAACTGCCGGGTATTTCGGTGGCGCTGTTAATGTGATTATCATGAGGGCTATGGACGCGCTTATGTCTTTCCCTATGATATTACTGGCCCTTGTCGTGGCATCCGTGCTTGGCGGTGGCATCCAGAACGTTATCATTGCCCTGAGCATAGCCATTACACCAGCATACGCCAGGGTAATACACGGGCTGACCCTCAGTATCAGGGAAAATGATTATATCCTCGCTCAACGGGCTATGGGCGCCAGCAACATACGCACCATGTTGGGCCATATCCTGCCCAATGCCCTGCCACCGATGATAGTGCAGATAACCTTGCAGCTGGGGGCTCTTATCCTGGCCGAGGCCGGACTCAGTTTCCTAGGAATTGGTATTAAACCGCCGGGCGCCGCCTGGGGCTCCATGGTCAACGACGGCTATAAATATTTGCTGAATAATCCCTTACTGTCTTTTGCTCCCGGTCTTGCCATCATGCTGGTAGTATTTGCCTTCAATATGGTGGGTGATGGCTTGAGAGACGCCCTCGACCCCAGGCTCAGAGGTTTGCTCTAATGGTTAAAATGTAGAGAAACAACCTCGTTTCGTTTTTCACAGTATACTATCGACTTGAGGTATATAAAGGAGGACACGTATTATGACTACCTGGCACGAGTATGTTCAAAGAAACGGTAGGGTTCCCGAATGGCCGTATCCCGTCAACTACGGCAAGGTGAATGAAGTCGTTACCGACGTTCTGGTTATCGGCGGCGGCGTCGCCGGCTTACAGGCCGCCATCAACGCGGCTAAAAAGGGAGTCAAGGTCGCCGTCGCCGAGAGGGGTCACGCCAAGAGAAGCGGCGCCGGCGGGGCGGGGGTCGACCACTGGCACGGCGCCTGCACCAACCCCTGCTCCAGGGTTACTCCGGAAATGTATACCCGGGCGTGCTACGACAGCATGCAGGGTTATACCGGAGGGCACGTTCGCTATATTATCACCAACGAAAGCTGGGACACCCTGCTCGAATGCGAGCAAATGGGCATCCAGATTAGAGACGTCAACGACGAGTTCAAGGGGGCCGACTTCCGCGACGAAGAGACCAAGCTCATGTTCGCCTACGATTATGAAAACAAGCACGTCATTCGTGTCTGGGGATACAATATCAAACCCTGCCTTTACAAAGAGGCCAGGCGCCTGGGGGTGGCCATCTACAACCGAATGATGCCTACCAACTTGCTCACCGAGGGCGGCAAACAGGGAGGTAGAGTCGTCGGGGCTACGGGCGTTGATGCGCGGACCGGCGAGTTCTATATCTTCCGGTCGAAGGCCACCGTCATCGCCACCGGAGGCGCCGGGCGGCTCTCCTTCTTCGCCCCGGAAATAACCGCCTCAGGCTCCATGAGCGATATGAACTCCGCCGGGGTCGGCCAGGCCATCGGCTGGAACGCCGGCGCCGAGTTCGCCTGCATGGAAGGGTCCGGACCGGGGCGTTTGATTGGCCTTGCCTACGCACCCTACAGCATGGCCAATACCCACAATACGTACCACGGTACGCCGATAGTCGATGCCGATGGCAAAGAGGTGCCCTGGGCCGACGTGTTCGGCAGGGAGCTGAAAACCATCGAGGAGCGGTTCCTGCCATCGGAAGGGCAAGATTTCATACTGGGTGAAGGGATAGGGATTGGGCCTTATCTCAGGCAATACCGTTCCAATGACCTGTCACGCGACCTTGTGGAACGCATACGCAAGGGCGATTTCAAGCTGCCCCTGTACGCTGACCTCAGCCGGATGCCGGAACTGGAGTGGAGATGTATCTGGGGTATGATGGTCGGCAACGAGGGCAAGACACGCATCCCGATATACGATACCATGACGAAGGCCGGCTTCGACCCCGATAAGGATATGCTCCAGGCACCGGTCATGCCCCCAGAGGGATATAGTCACTCGAATTTCTGGAGTGCTGGAATAAATACTCCGGTGAACGTACGCGGACTGGGCGGCGGCGGCTTCCTGCTTGACTGGGACTTACGGACAAATCTGGAGGGACTGTACGCCGCCGGCAGCACCATCTTCGGAGGCGGCTGCCACGGGGAATCACATACCACCGGCAGGTACGCCGGCAGGCACGCGGCCGAGTACGCTAAAACAGCTCCGGAGCCGGTAGCCGACCCCAGGCAAATAGAAGCCGAGAAAACCCGCGCCTATGCTGCCTTGCAGCAGGATAAAGGAGGCAACGGCTGGAAGGAAATCAATGCCGCCATCGCCCGTATCATGCGGGACTACTGCGGTCAGTATAAGAACGAGCTTACCCTGAACCTGGGACTGAGACTGCTCAACGAACTCAGGGAAACAGAACTGGCATCGGCCTATGCCTCCAATCCCCACGAACTGGGCCGCCTGCTGGAATGTCACTCGCTGATTTCGGTCGGGGAGCTGGTCATCAAGGCTTCACTGGAACGGAAGGCCAGTAACTCTGTCCTCGACTTCCACCGGCTCGACTACCTGGAGATGGACCCGCCCGAATGGAATAAATTGCTGCCCATCCGACAGGAGAACGATAAGGTCAAGGTCAGGGAGCTGCCGCTGGACTTTCACCTCAAGCCACCCTACGCCGACAGTTACGAGGAGAACTACCAAAAGCACAGCGGTGTTTAATTTAAAAAACTAACGACTCAGAAGGAAAGGTGAGTTAAAATGAGCGATAAAGCATATATGGTGCCCAATCCGCCGACGCCGAACAAGGCGGTGGAGTTCAACCCTGAAATATGCATCGGCTGTAATCTATGCGTGGAGGTTTGCCCCACCGACGTTATGATGCCCAACCCGGAGAAGAAAAAACCTCCGATAGTCGTTTACCCGGAAGAGTGCTGGTACTGCGGCGGCTGCGTTGA
>DAOUEB010000055.1:0-7844 GCA_034430675.1 Dehalococcoidales bacterium | reverse complement strand
CAGGTGGACGCCAGCCTGGAAATAGCCGTCTATTCCCGACCTCCAGTCACCGATATAGAGGGGGAAGGCTTGTTATAGAAAATGTACGTCGCTCTGAATATCAGTAACAGCAGTATCCAGGTCCTTTCGTTAAAGGGAAGGCAGGTAAAGAAATGGAGGAGCCTTGCCATTGCCGACGGACTGGTACGGGACGGCCTGATTCTCCAGCCAAAGGTCGTTGGCGAGATTATCGACACCCTGTTTAAAGCGAACAAAATCCCCAGAGAAAACGTAATTGTCGGTCTGGCCGGTCTGTCCTTCACGTACCGCTTCCTGAGCCTGCCCCGGATAAAGCCCGCCCTCCTTGAGGAAGCCATCCTGCGCGCCGCCAGGAAAGAGATATCGCTGCCCCTGGATGAACTGTACCTCTCCTGGCAGGCCCTTCCCGGTAAGGGGGAAGAGCAGGACTTCTTTATCCTCGGCGTGCCGAGGAATCTCGTTGATGCCATGCTCCAGACACTATCCTCAGCCGGCTTGGAACCTTACCTGATGGACTTGCGGCCGATGGCACTGGCGCGGGCTGCCAATCGGGGAGACGCCATAGTCGTCAACCTGCAGCCCGACTGCTTTGACATTATCTTCATCGCCAGCGGTATCCCCAAGGTGATACACACCATCAGTCCCCGAAGCGAGGGGGCCACCCTCGAAGATAATATCCGCCGCCTGGCGGACGAGCTGGCCAAAACAGCAGCCTTCTACCGGAGCAGCCACCCGGAAAGTCAGTTAAGTGCATCTACCCCCCTGCTGCTGACCGGCGAGCTGGCGGCTGAAACCCCGGCCATCGGGCTGCTCCAAGCCGAGGTAGAATACCCCGTGGAGCCCCTGGTCCCGCCGGTGGAATACCCGCCGGAGCTGCCCGTTGCCGCTTATACGGCCAGCATCGGACTGGCCCTCAAGAAGACCCCGCCGAAAGCGGCGGCTAAAGGAGAAGAAACCCGTTTCCACGATATCAATATCAACATACTGTCCGGGAAATACCGGAAAAGCAAAGCTCAGCCATTACCCGCCAGATACATACTTCTCGGCGTTTTTCTGGCCATTGCCGTTATCTTTCTTTTCCCGCTTTACCAGAGTCGGGGCCATCTCAGCGCGGAAAATGCCGGACTGCAAACCGAGTTACGCAGTGCCAGCCGGCAGGTTAACCTGGCCAGCCTTATTGCCGAAGAAACAACCATAACGGAAGAAACCATTCAAGAAATAATAGCCAGTACCGAGGCTCTGAAAGCGGCCAACCAGAGCATACTCGGTAACCGGGATGACTATACCAGTAATTTACAACTGGTTACCGGAGTTCTGCCGCCCCAAACATATTTTACTTCAATAGAAATTGATGATAACAGGATTACCGCGCGGGGGGAAACGGATAGCGTTTTCACCGTTATCGACTACGCCACAGCCCTGGAGGCTATAAAGACGTTCTCGGAAGTCCGCATTACCGAACTTGATGAAGCCAGCCCGACTACTTCCGAAGCTGAAGAAACCGAAACCACTCTAGGCGGGGGCAACGTGATTACATTTGAAATTATCGTGAATAAGTAAATGCGGAAGGCTTTATATTGTCCTTAAGGAGACAAAGGTATGCATATAGATGACCTGCTGCGTATGGCGACGGCCAGGGGTGCCTCGGACCTGCACCTTAAAGTCGGCGGCCTTCCCGTTTTACGCATCAACGGAGACCTCATCGCTCAGGAAGATATGACCGTAATAACGGGCGAGACTATGGAGGCACTTCTAACCGAAGTAACCACCGATGAGCAGAGGAAAACCTTCGCCGACGAACTGGAAGCGGATTTTGCCTACCAGGCTGACGGCATAGGCCGATTCCGCATAAATGTCTGCCTGCAAGGCGGCAGGACAGGTCTGGCCTGTCGCCCGGTAAGAACGGAAATTCCGACGATAGAAGAGCTGGGACTGCCCGCGGTATGCAAGACACTAGCCCTGAAAGCCAGTGGACTGGTAGTGGTCACCGGCCCGACCGGCTGCGGCAAATCAACAACCCTGGCCGCCATGATGAGTTACATCAACCAAACGGTAAAGCGCAAGGTCGTTACCATCGAGGACCCCGTGGAATTCATGCACCGGGATAAAAAGTGTATTTTCTCCCAGCGAGAGCTCGGCAGGGATACCAGGTCTTTCGCCAGCGCCCTGAAACACGCCCTGAGACAGGACCCCGATGTCATACTGGTGGGGGAGATGAGAGACCTCGAGACGATGGCCGCCGTCCTGACGGCTGCGGAAACGGGCCACCTGGTGCTGACCACCCTGCACACACCGGGGACGCCAGAGGCAATCGACCGTTTTATTGACGTCTTTCCGCCGCACCAGCAGCAACAGGTACGCATACAACTATCCATAACACTCGAAGGAGTGCTCTACCAGGTACTGTTGCCAAGAAGCGACGGCTCAGGGCGTATTCCCGCCGTAGAGGTCATGCTGGCTACCCCCGCCATCAGAAATCTCATACGTGAAGGAAAAACACATCAGATGATGAATTGCATCCAGACGGGAGCCCAGTACGGCATGCAGACTCTGAACCAGTCTCTAGTCTTTCTTTATCGTAGCGGGACAATAACACGAGAAGAAGCCCTGACACGGAGTACCGATACGGAGGAATTGGAAGAAATGCTCTGCGGACATTAAGCATAAATATGATTTCTTTCGTGACACTTGACGGAATTGTTGCGATTGCTTACTATTAGAAAAGTATCGAATTATAACGGCTAGTAACATGAGTGGTAAGAAAATGAAAAATGGGCTTAGAAAATCGGGCATGAAACATGCTCTGGATAAGAGCGTTAAAGAACTCAGGTGTCTTTATGATATCGCCAGCATCACCGGAACCCCGAACATCAGCCTGTACGAACGGTTCGCGAAAATAGTAAAAATGCTCCCCAGGGCATTCCAGTATCCCAAGATTGCCTCTGCCCGGATTACCCTTAGTGGAGAGGAGTTCAAGACAGAGAATTACCGGAAGACCGACCAGAAGATATCAGCCGATATCATGGTACAGGGAACCAAAACCGGGACGGTAGAGATCGGCTACATCAAAACACCGCCGACGACGGACAAAGACCTTTTCTCTAAAGAAGAGAAGCTACTGATGGATGCTGTCGCCGAGCGCCTGGGAACAATTACCGAACATAGACGGGCGGAGGAAGCACTGCGGGAATCCGAGGAAAAGTTCTCTAAAGCTTTCCGTGCCAGCCCGGCTATCGTTACTATCACCACGCTCGAAGATGGCAGACTTATCGAGGTAAATGACAGTTATACGTATTTCACCGGTTATTCCCGTGAAGAGGCGTTTGGACTCAGTACCACCGATACCGGCAGCTGGCCCAATGCAGAAGACCGCGCCCGGATGGTGCAAACGCTGAAGAAACAGGGTAAAATTCGCAACATAGAAATCGAAACGCGGACTAAGTCAGGCGAGATACGTTTCGGGCAGCTCTCCGCCGAACTCATCGATATCGGCGGTAAACCCTATATCATCGCCGTCGTAAGCGACATTACCGAGCAAAAACAATCTCAAGAAATACTCCAGACGGTTTCCCATGACTCGCCGCTGGGCATTTATATCACGCAGGATGACAGGCTGCAGTACACCAATCCGCAATTCCAGAAAATCACCGGCTACACCCAGAACGAACTGCTGGGCCGGGAGCTACTCAATCTCGTCGCCATCGAGGACAGCGACGTGGTCAGGTCATGCACGGCGTTTACGCTCCAAGAGTCAAGCCCCTACCCGTGCGAATACCGCATTCTCAACAAAAACGGGCAGGTCAAATGGGTTATGCAGACCATTTCACCCATCCGCTACGAGGGACGAGAAGCAGTCCTCGGTAACCTTATGGACATCACCGAACGTAAATATCTCGAGAGGAAAGTAATTGAATATGAAGAACTGAGCAAAATGAAGAGCGACCTGCTGGCCACGGTCTCCCACGAACTCCGCACCCCCCTTTCGACGATAAAAGGCTACTCCACCATGATACTCGACTATTCCTCCAGGCTCGGTTCTGACGAAACAATGGACTATCTCAAATCCATAGACAACTCAGCCGACAGGCTGACCAAACTCGTCGACAACCTGCTGGACACCTCCCGCATGGAGGCAGGACTGCTTAAACTGGAAAAATCTCCGACTAACATCTCTCAACTGATACAGAGAGTGGCTGCTGAAGCGGGTATCAGGGCTGGTCACCATAAAATTATTACAAAGCTGAACGATAAATTACCCAGGCTGAATATTGATGTCAAGCGAATCCGGCAGGTGCTGGACAACCTCATTGATAATGCTATAAAGTATTCACCGCAGGGAACGGAGGTGCTGATATCAGCGAAAAAAAACGGCCGCGAGTTGCTGGTTAGCATTAACGACCAGGGTGCGGGTATACCCGCCGAGGAACTGACCAATATATTCGACCGGATGTATAGAATTGAACAAAGACTATCCTCAGGTGTGGACGGCATGGGTCTGGGGTTATATATATGTCAGCGTTTGGTGGAAGCACACGGTGGCCGAATCTGGGCGGAGAGTACCGTGGGCCAGGGTAGTACCATCCAGTTTACTCTCCCCATAACCAGCACGGCAAAAAGGAAGATGAAACGGTTGACTAAGAACGTACGACGAAAGAATTCGCCTGTTGTCGAAGATAATATCATTCACCGGAAAGTGAGGTGATACCATGCCCTCAAGGAAAACTCTGGTTCTGGTGGTTGATGATGATGTCCGCATGCTGCGCATGATGAAACGCATACTGGAGCTGGAGGGTTTCCAGGTGCTCATCGCGAATAACGGAGACTCAGCTCTAAAAACATTCGATAAGGAGACCCCCGACCTGGTACTGCTCGACATCATGATGCCGGATATGGATGGATATGCCGTGTGTCAGCGCATCCGCGAGTTCTCTCAGGTCCCCATAATTATGGTCACCGCCCGGGGCGATGACAGGGAGAAAGTGGAGGGGCTGGATATCGGCGCTGACGACTATGTAACCAAACCTTTCTCCGCGAGCGAACTGGCGGCGCGAGTTCGAGCGGTGCTGCGCCGCATCACCAACCATGCCAAGCCCCAGGAGACCGTATTCCGCTATAAAGACCTGGTAATAGACTTTGCATCACGCCGGGTCACGGTTGATAATGAAGAGCTAAAACTGACCTCCACGGAGTACAAACTGCTATCTTACATTTCCCTCAACGCCGGTCGTGTCGTCACACCCGACCAGCTCCTGAACAAGGTCTGGGGCGAAGAATACCTCGGCGCTCCGCACCTTCTCCAGGTAAACATCGCCCGGCTCAGGAAAAAGCTGGGGGATGATGCCAAGAAACCCACCTATATCCTGACCAGGCCCGGCATAGGCTATATTATGTCAAAGCCAGCATAGTTAGACAACCATCATAACACGAAGAGTAACAACAGCATTAAAGGGCCTTCCTGAAATCGGAGGGGCCCTTTTTTTGCTTAACCGCCGATACCAACGGAGATGATGTATCACCGCAATTTTACCTCACGATAAAGTCGGTATGAATAGCCTACCGTGACTATTTTGTAAGGCTTGAGAGCACCTTTTTGACATATTTGTGAGTTGTTTTAAGTATCCTTAACAGTGTAGGGCGAGGAGATAAATAATGATCCTGGTATGGAATGATGCGAAGTCCTTTCAGAGGCATCTTGAAGATATGAGGAAATTCCGCCAGTCGCACCGAAGTCTTCCGGGGAGCGAATTGACATTACTCAAGGGTATGCCGACCCCGCAAGACATCAATTTTCCCCGTAATACAGGAGGAGGCAGGCATCTTCTTAAAACAGGTGGTAAAACGATTATCGTTCCTATATGGAAGATAGTACTTGCCAGGGGTTCACAGAACTAGGTGGAGACACCCATAGAAATCGGTATAAGGGGAACATTATCAGGTATGAATGGACGGCAGCGCATTCTGATAGTGGATGACGACCAGGACATGCTGAGGTTGTTGAATCTCACCCTGGAGCAGGAAGGCTTCGATACCGTTATCGTTGCTGATGGCGACTCGGCAGTAAATCTCATGGATAAAATAGACCCGGACCTGGTCATTCTGGACACAATGACACCGGGGCCGGACAACTTCCAGATGCTCGACCACATGCGGGAGCATTCTGACGTTCCCATTATCATGCTTACGACAGAATATGAAGTGGAATCATTACGTCAGGCTCTGTCTCACGGTGCCGATGATTTTATCCGCAAGCCCTTCGGCATGCGGTCGTTCTTAGCCCGTATCCAGGCCAAGCTGAGGCGTACCCGACAAAAAATTACTTAAATATTTACCGCCGGTAACAGCTTGATTTTTCATCCCGCATACTGTATACTCATAGCACAATAGAATAAGTAAACCGGGGCGCCCGAGCGCGAGCGAGGGCCTAACTGGAAAGCAAGTCGGTGAGAATCCGACGCGGCCGCGCCACTGTGATTGACCCTACCATGGAAGGGTCATTAGCCAGAACGCCAGCCTCTGAATTGCCTACATAACTCCGCGGGGAGTGGTAGGACTTTTTGTTAAGTCTGGTTACCCCTCGGCTGGAGACGAGGGGTTTATTTTTTCGAAGGAGGTAATAATGAAAGGCACGCTTAAAAAACTCAGCGTAACTTTCCTGGTGGCAGCCCTGTTCCTGGGTCTCCTGGCATCCTGTACAAGCACGTCGGAAATCGCGGTACCGTCAACTCCGGAGAGCGCTTCGCCAGAAACTCCCGAAAGCATACCGCCATCGGAGCCGGAAAGCATACCCCCACCCCCCGTAGAAATCGTCGACCAGCTGGGAAGAACGGTAACGCTGAAGACCACCGACCCGCAGAGAATCGTCTCTCTCGCCCCGAGCCATACCGAGACCCTGTACGCGCTCGGACTGGGCGACCGCCTGGTTGCCGTAACCGATTACTGTAACTATCCGCCGGAAGCCGAAGAGAAACCGAGCATCGGCGGTTTCAGCACGCCCAATATCGAGGAAGTGGTGGCGATGGACCCTGACCTGATACTGGCCACCTCGATGCATGAAGATAAGGTTATCCCCCAGCTCGAAGCCAAAGGTTTAACCGTTGTGGCCATGGACCCCACGACAATCGACGAGGTAACAGCCTCCATAACTCTGATAGGAAAAGCCGCCGGTGCGGAAAAGGAAGCCGCCAGCTTACTGGCTGATATGCAGAGTCGGATTAAAGCCGTGACCGATAAAACAGGCGGGCTGACCGAGGCGGAGAAGCCGAAGGTCCTCTACATCGTCTGGCACGACCCCCTGATGGCAGCCGGCTCGGGGACCCTGCACGACGAGCTCATCCGGACGGCCGGCGGCATTAACGTAGCCGGCGACCTTGACGGGTATACCACCATCAGCCTGGAAGTGGTGATTGCCGCCAATCCCCAGGTGATGATTGCCGGAGTAGGCATGGGAACGGGCGAGGACCTGCCCCTGCAATTCATCACCACGGAAGAGAGGCTGGGAAGCACCGACGCCCGCATCAATAGCAGAATCTACGGGATAAATGTCGACCTCGTTGGCCGCCCGGGACCGCGTATCATCGAAGCTCTGGAGCAGTTCGCCCAGTTTATCCACCCCGAACTGTTTGAGGAATAGCCGTGAACGTTTATCATATAACCTATAGTCCCGATGCGAAAGTCGTCCATCTGCACTTCTGGGGGTGCAACCTGAGCTGCCGGGCCTGCCTGCTGAAACGGGAGATATACGATTGTCATTTGACGGAAATAAGAGACAGAATCCGCCAGCAACAGACTAAGGTAGGCCAGACTCCGGAGAAATTCCTCGACATGGA
>DAOUEB010000054.1:0-16842 GCA_034430675.1 Dehalococcoidales bacterium | reverse complement strand
TCTGGCAAAGGCTAAAA
Organism: Dehalococcoidales bacterium; assembly: GCA_034430675.1. Lineage (GTDB taxonomy): Bacteria > Chloroflexota > Dehalococcoidia > Dehalococcoidales > RBG-16-60-22 > JAFGPF01. Next base: position 16,825 of record DAOUEB010000054.1, on the reverse strand, counting down.
ACAAGTCGTGTAAAAAGTCCTCTTTATCCTCTGGCTTGACCTTGCCAGTGAAGCCCTTACTTACCTTATAATAAGATAGCCAATCGCCCTCTAGGTGGTCATAGCCGTTATGACCGTTACCATGATACCCGTTGCCGTTGCCTTGATAGCCATCGCCGTCTATGGTATATTCAGCGTGGTCTAACATTGTGCCTCACCGCCTTTGTTAGATTTGCCCTAGCTCGGCTAACCACTAGCTAGGGCATTTTATATTAGTCACAAGGCAAGGCTCTGGACTTCCGATATTCAGTTGTTAAGGTGCGTTTTTTGTTTTCTAGCTTCATTGTGTAACAAAAAGTCACAATGTTCACTGAGAAGAAATAGCTACTTTCTGACTCCCCACCCTCGGGGAAATGTGTTCAAAACAAAAAAGAAAAGCCTCCCATTTGGGGAGGCTTCACTATATGAAACTGGTCAGTAAGCAGTCCTGACAAGTATTAATTCTCCGTGTTCGTTTGACAGTGCCATGCTGTTGCAATAGAGTGGCGATGTAACCAGCAAGAAAATTAATGTTGCTTTTTTCTCAATATCCTGTCCGGTTTTGACCTGCTCGTGCATTATAACTATATAGAGGGATGAAAGGAGCTTCGGTTATTGGAAGAAGCAAGGGTCATAGCCCTGGTGCGAGCCGGCGAGGCTGATGCCTTTGCTGAAATTATCGAACATTACCAGGCTCCGATCATCCGCTATCTCTACCGCCTGACAGGAGATTACGAGATGGCAAAGGACCTGGCGCAGGACACCTTTATCCAGGCGTACAAAGGGATTCTAAAGACCGACGCCGAGCTTTCTTTCAAAGCGTGGCTTTACCGCATCGCCACCAACAATGCCTTGCAGCACCGGCGCCGGAAAAAGCTGCTGTCTTTTATCCCTTTCACCTCTAGAGAACAGGATACTCCGAATCCAGGAAACCAGGCTGAATGCCCGGGCGAGGTACTTGCTATCAATGAGGCTTTATTAAAAATACCTGAGGAACAACGGACTTGCCTGGTGCTTCACTTCGTAGAGGGGTTCAAGTACCGGGAGATCGCGGAGACCCTGGGCTGTTCGGATGAGGCCGTCCGCAAGCGTGTGGCCAGGGGCAGAAAGCTGTTCATCGGCTTGTATAACCGGGAAGGAGGTGGGAGATGAATTGCCGAGATTTAGAGGAACTGTTGTCAGCTTATGCCGATGGTGAACTTTCCAAGACGCAGCGGGAGTTTGTCGAGGAGCACCTGACTGGTTGCGCCGACTGCCGGCAAACTCTGGCGGAATTTGAGGCGGCAGGGCGCCAAATATCTCTGCTTAAAAAAGTGAGTGAAGAGTCGGATATAAGGACAGCAACACTATCCAAAATAAAAGCAACTGAAGCTCTACCTGATAAACCATATAGGCGCTGGCTACGCCCGGCTTTGGCGATAACCGCCGTCGTGGCCGTGATCGCCGCTCCCATACTGGTACGACTCTGGAGTGCTGACTCGCCGCCGGGAGGGACGGGCATCATGGCGCCGCCTCCGCTGAGCGAGTATATCAAGGGCTATACCTATACGCTGGCGTTACTGGCCGGTGTCCTGATGATGGCCGGTCTAGCTTTCCGCAACAGATTTGCCCGTAAGATAGCGGGCTTTATGTCCATCGTGTTCGGGGGGACAGGGGTATATCTCGGCCTCGATGCCCTGCTGTCGGTTACCAAATCAGACCAGTCCCTCATCATGGGTATCATTCCCTTCTTCGGCCTTATCGTGGGAACCGTATATCTCAAGAAACAGGTTGGCCGCCGCTGGCCGGCTGCTGCCGGGCTGACCCTCTGTCTGGCGGCGCTGGTGCTGTATGTGATCTTCCTTGTCAGCTACCATCACTGGTTTTCCTGGCTTTTCCTCGCCGCCACAGTAGCATTAGCGGCCGGGGTTATCGGCTACGCCTTCTATCGTGAAATCTCGGCATTTTGCAAGAGGTGTTGGCGACCGGTCGCGGCTGCGGCTGCCATCGTAGCCGTTATCGCCGTTCTGCTGGCAACTCAGCCGTGGGGGATGGAATCGTCGGAGGCGGTGGCGGCATCTATTGTACGCAACAGTCCCGAGGTGCAGGTGGCGCTAAACGGTGAAGAGATAGCAGAAGTTGAGGTAACGACCAAGGTCGTTGATGAAGGAAGCAATGTGCTGATGATGCTGGTCAGAACCGAGGAGCGAACCGTTGCCGCCGAGGTAAACCTGGATACGAAGCAGGTTACCGAGATTATCCGGGTACATGTTCCCGATTTCCAGCCGGGAGATGAGCAAAAAGCTCTTGATATCGCCAAAGCCGACCCCAGGGTTCAGGAGCTTCTAGCACAGGGAGGCGTTATCGGCAGGGTGCATCTTGGCCGCTCTATAGATATTGAGGAGGTTACCGGCCCCGATGGGGTCACTCGCAAAGGGGGGACGGTCACGCCTACGGCATTGTTGACCATTAAACTCGATGGGAAAGACTGGAATATCGCAGTTAATCCCCATGAAGGAAAGGTGCTCAGTATTGCCCGGTCGCAGCCATCAGCTGCCATGATAGTCGTTCATATCAGCCGGTTCGCAACCAGGTTCGTAGCGCCGATTCTGCTAGTTCTGGGCATTTTGCTTGTATCAGGGCTTTCTTTTGGTTACAGGCGGGCTAAGACAATAGCGGGCACGGCGGCGCTGGCGCTGGGTATCATCGGCCTGTTTATGGCTTTATACAGTCTGTCATCCATATGGTGGCGGCTGGTTTTGTCAGTCGGTATTCCTGCGGTAGGGCTTATCATCGGGATAACCGATATCAGGCAGAGGCTTGGTAGACGCTGGATGCCCATTGCTGGAATAATACTCTCCTCGCTGGCGCTGTTGCTGGTCTTCTTAAACGCGATTATGTTGAACGTCAGTAATGTGCCTGGGGAGAACATCGTCGCCGTAATCGGGATAGCTGCCATTATCACCGGCATCATAGCTTACGCATCCAAGGATCAAATTATATGCCTTCGTTTCTCGGGAAAGTGGCTGAAGCCAGCCGCAGTTGCCCTGGCATCGGTGGTTGTTCTTATCGTAGCTCTTGTGCAACCCTGGAGCGTTAATCCGCAGGGTGTCATCGCCAAAGCATACTCAGCAACAGAAGGTTTACTGTCATACCGCACGAGTGGCTCCATCACCAACATTTATAAAGGGGAAATATCTACACAGACCTCCGAGTGGGAATATGTGGCCCCCGACCGTAGTCATGGTAAGCTGACCATCGATATCGGCACCTTCGAGTTCATTATCATCGGGGATAAACAGTACATCAAGGAGTCAGACAATGCTACAGGCAGTTTGCATATTTTTACTGCGTCCTCCGGTTCGACCCATAGCAAGGAACATACCCTGCGAGTCCTTGATTCACTGGTTAAAATAGAAAATCTGCCTGATGAGAGGATAGCCGGTGTCGATTGCCTCCATCTGCGGGGAGAGGTTGATATGAAAAAGCGGGTGGAAAGGGCGAAAGCCGGTCTCGACCCGGCCTACCCTGGCTACGAGGAGGCTATAAAATCCATTGATGAGCAGATGGCGGCGACGAAAGGAGAAGTAGAGCTGTGGATAGGCAAAGATGACTATTTAATCCGGCAGGTAAAGCGTGACGGTCAAGTCCCGTCGGATGACGGCAGTCTTGATACCTTCAGTTCGACAGGGAAATATTATGACTTTAACGAGCCGATTACTATCGAACCGCCACTCGATAATGATGGCAAGCTTTTACAAGGGTGGTGTCTTAATGTTAGCCCTTCAAAGGAAATATTCTTTGACTGCCAGACACATTTTGAGATTATCGGCGAAGACCCAGTACACCAGCAAATAAACGCCATAGTTACCGTCGCCAATGTTGCCATGGAAGCAACTGCCCGTAATGTGCAAGTGGAATTGCGCAACAGCGAAGTTATCAGAGACGGTGACGAATCTCCCTGGCTAAAGGCAGTACCATCGAATTCGGAGCCGGCTATTCTTAAACGTGGTGAAAGTGAGACATTCAAAGCAAGCTGGGAATGCGACACCAGCCATATTGCCAATGACGAACTGAATGAACTGCTTGAGCGCACGGTGATTAAAATTACATACCTTACACCGGAAGATGAAGAGGCAGAGCGAATGTATACTGCCGGAGGCGCTGTATATCCCTCGGCGAGACCGCCCGCAGAACCACCCGGGAAATAGGACTAACTTTTAGCCCGGTATGCCGTTATAAAGAACCGGGAGGGGCTTCAAGCGTCTATAATACGGCGCTTGAACCTTTTTGCCCGGAATCACCTATATTTAATATAGGCAGGATATAATGGCCTGACAACAGAAACGATTAAAGGAGGCTATCATGAAGAAGGGTATCATCGTAACAATGGGTTTATTACTGGCGGCGGTATTGCTCGCCGTCGGCATTACGGGCTGTAATGACAACAGCCCGGCGGCTAATACACCACCAACGGTCACCCCACCAACTACCCCAGCCCCGGCGGCAACACCGGCCAATGTAAATGTATCCTTGAACACCCAGACAGAAGGTATCTGGGTCAGAGGCACCGGCAGAGTCGCCGTCAGTCCGGACATCGCTATACTGAGACTGGGTATCGAGACGCAGGAGCTAACTGTTGCCGAGGCGCAGGCAAGTTCCTCAGCGGCTATGGAAAAGGTGATGACGGCGCTTTCCGACAGCGATGTCGCGGAGAAGGACGTCCAGACGCAGAACTTCCGCATCCGCCAGAGAACGCGCTGGGACGACGAACAGCAGCAGGAAGTCGTAATCGGCTACCGGGTAACCAACGATGTCGTAGCCAAGATACGGGATATGGCGAAAATCGGCGATATCATTGACGCCGTGGTGACAGCGGGCGGCGACTACACGCGCATTGATGACCTGAATTTCTCCGTTGAAGATCCTTCGGCCTATTACGATGAAGCCAGGGAAAAGGCTATTGACGATGCCAAAGGCAAAGCGGAGAAAATAGCCGACCTCGCCGGCGTGAAGCTGGGCAATCCAACCTACATCAACGAGAGCGCTTCCACTCCATATTTGGGTGGTATGGGTTATGAAATGGCAGTACCCGCACCCGCACCGGCTCCAGTAATTATCCAGACGCCATTGCCTATCAGCCTTGGGGAGGTTGAGATAACAGTGAATATGCAGGTAGCCTACGGTATATCGAAAATAGTCCTTAATAGTCCTTATATTCCTTCAGAGAGTGAAGGCAAAGTCTATATTGAAGGCGATAATAAACCAGAGTAGAGAAGCTATCTCTTCGGCGAGAGCGACTTCGGGCGGGGCCGGCCCTTTTCTGTCTGGCATCAGAACGGTTCCTACCCGGAGCCCCTTTTGCTTAGCATTAGGCCCAATGCCTCAAGAAATTAGAGGCTAAATAGCACTATGGTATGATTAGCTCACATGTGACATATTATATGAATAATTCTGGAGGCTGTTAGATGGAGATGTATGGCAGTGCCATTGTCGGAGGACTACTTTCCTCGATTCCTGTCCTGGTCGGGTGGATAGTCGCCGTCGTTCTGGCGGCTATCATGTTAAAGCGCGGGGGCGCCAGAGCCGAGCGCTTTCTCGTCGCCGGAACCTCATTGATGCTGTCGCAATCCCTTATCACTGCTTTTATAGCGGTAATTACCACGTGGCTCACTTTCGGCAGGGATATAACCAATGTGGAAATGGCTTCTGTGACGGGGGCATTCGGTTTGATTAGAGGCCTTATTGGCTTGGCCGGAATTATATGTCTTATCTACGCCTTCTGGGTAAAATTTAAAGCCGGAAAATGAACATTTTCTCTCTCCAGGGACTATATTACTAAATAGGGGTCAGATGCCGGACTTAACTGAAAAATGGCAAACAGGTGATATGAATGCCTTCGAAACGCTGTATCGGCAGTACGAAAGGCTGGTCTATCGAACCGCTTACCTCATCACCGGCAGTAAAGAGGCAGCCGAAAACACCCTGCAGGAGGTGTTTATCTCCGTTTGGAAGTCCCGGCACACCTACGACCCCAATAAAGGCAAGCTCACTACTTGGCTGCATCGCATCACCGTTAACGAATGCTCTAGAAAAAAGTCCGGGAAAGCATCACTCACTATTTCTCTTGAAGAAAAAGGGATTGACCCGCCGGAAATGAAGCATACAGCCCAGCCGGAAGAAATCGCGATAACCAGAATGGAATATGACCGGTTGCTCAAGGCGATGGCTGCTCTGGACACAAAGCACCGTTCGGTGCTGGTGCTGAGGTACTTCAACGACCTGTCCTACCAGGAGATTGCGGAGGCGCTGGAGATACCGTTAGGAACGGTAAAGTCACGTCTTAACCAGTCCTTGAAATACCTGAAGGAACAAATGAAAATGGAGGGTGGGGAGGTATCAGCGACATGACCTGCAAGGATATATGCGAGCTTCTAGCTGCCTATCTTGACGGCGAGGTAACGCCGCAAGAGACGGCATATATCGAAGCGCACCTGCCCGGCTGCTCGCAGTGCCATGCCGAGCTTGAAGCTCTATCAGCCACGCAGGCGAGGCTACGCGGTGTGCTTAAATCAATGGCTGAAGAAGTTTCTCCTTCAACTGAGGCATGGGAAAAGGTACGAAAGCGCTTGGATAAGAAGGGTAGCTGGTTTGATGTCCTGCACAGACTATTGACCAGCAGGACATGGCAGGTAGCTACGGTTACAGCCGCAGTCGTTGTTATAGCGGTGGTGGCTGCTATCTGGCAGTTTGGGGGAGTCGGTCAGGCACCACCAATCCCTGCCCCAGCACCAGCTCCGGCTCCAGCACCGATGCCCGCGCCAACACCAGCTCCAACGCCTGAACCTACGCCGACGCCGGCACCAACACCCGCGCCCACACCACCACCGGTAATCCATATACCACCACCGCCATCTCCGTTGCAGGTGAGCGCCATTCCTGACGAGGGTTACTATCTGCCGGGGCAAGAGGTTGAAATTGAACTGGGCTTTACTAATGTGGGTTCAGAGACGGTTACGTTGAGCCTGTTCCCTCCAGAAATCAGAGTCAAATCTATGGACACGGTTCGCCTGTTTACGGCTGGCACTAAAGATGTAAGGCTAGAACCGGGCGAGGTGGTAACCCATAATTTTGGTTGGGACCAGCGAGACGAGAATGGTGTACAGGTGCCGCCAGGGTGGTACATAGTAAATGTACGTGTCACCTATGTACAGGGGTCTCCTCCAAAAACGACTCAACAGGGCTTCGGAGATACCGCCAAAATATATATCCAGTACCCCCAAGGAACCATGGAAAAGACAATTGAACCGAACCAGTCACAGACGGTCAACGGTATTACCATAACACTGGAGCGTGTTGAGCTTTCGACAAAGGGTACGAGGTTCTATGCCTTTGTCGTACCACCCGGCTACACTCCCTCTCAACCCATACCGATGGTAATGGCTCCTGTCCAGGCCAGGTATTCCTTTGGCGGAATAACTAGGGATGCCGGTCTGGCTGGCTGGGGCGCTCGTGATGATGGTATTAAGCTGATATGGGGTCCTCCTGACCGACCGCTTGACCCAGTTCCCAGCGATGCCCAGGAACTGACCTTCACTATCACCCGCTTTGGTGATGTTGAAGGCCCCTGGGAGTTCAGGGTGCTGCTGGAGTAGTTGAGTGTAAAAATGGAGGTGTGGTAATGAAGAAGCTAATTGTTCTGTGTATGATAGCACTTGCGATTCCGTTGCTAACAACCTCAGTGGCGGGGTGTCAGCAAGAACCGCAGCCGGCTCCATCTTCATCACCATCAATACATCCGTCACCGGCACCAATGCCGGTTAAGTACATCAAGATGGAAGCTGCTTTTGATAAAGACACCTACGTGCCCCGGGAAGAAATAGGCATAGAGTTATCCTTTACCAATATTACCTCCGGGCCTTACGAAATATCACCGTTTCCCCCATTAGTCGAGGTAAGGGCAGATGGTAAGCGTGACAATATAGTCCATACCTTTGCCGCCGGGTCAAGCAACACTACAGTACAACCAGGAGAGACAACCAAACACACACTGGTCTGGAACCAGCAGGACGAACAGGGTCAGCAGGTAGCTTATGGCTACTATGATTTCCTCATCCCGGGTGGCGGCACGCTGGAGGATAAAGCAATCGTCGGCGGGATACACATTTTGCCATCCGAGGGAATCATCGAGAAGACCATCAACGTGGGCAAGTCGCAGACGGTCAATGGTATCAGCGTTACCCTGAACCGTGTGGAGCTGACCTCCAGCGGCCCCCGTTTCTATGCTTTCAGCGCTGACTATGGCCAATTCCCAACGCCGGACAAGATGCCGCCAGTCCCGTATGCTGAGTATTACCTTGATAACGGCCCGGTGAGAGAAGGGGATAAAGTAAATATTATTGGCGGTGGAAGCAACCTCAAGGGGCAGGAATACGTCTGGATGATGTCAATCCCTGTACCGAACGGAACCAGGGAGCTGACCTTCATCATAACTGAATTCGGTGGTCAAGAAGGCCCCTGGGAGTTCAAGATACCGCTGGAGTAGTCAGATAGGAGGTACAAATGAAAACACTTAATGTAGCCAAGACTTGTGGGATAGTAGGTACTATTCTCACCTTCCTGTTCGTTTTAGTACTAACGGCATCTTGTAATTCCGGGACTGATTCCGTGCCCGAGCCTAGGTATGATCCAGGGAGAACAATACCCCCGGCTCGCCTCATTTTCAGTTGGGGCTTACCTGACGAGGCTTATTATCTGCCGGGAGAAACGGTTGAAGTAAAGCTTTTGTTTAAAAACGTATCTTCAAACAACGTCACGTTAGAATACCTGCCAGAGATTCGTGTAGCGAAGCACTTAAGTGGCGGGCAGGCACTGTATTCCTGGACCGGCCGCGAGCTGATGACGGAGCTAAAGCCTGACGAAACCACAACCATAGACTTTACCTGGGACCAGAAGGACACAAATGGAGAACAAGTGCCACCCGGTTGGTACTATATTACCTATAAGGACCCTAATGTGACCAGTGAAACTGTCTGGAAAACAGGCAACGTGGCTATGGTATTGATACGTTACTCCCAGGGAGCCATCGAAAAAACCATCGAAGTGAACGAGTCACAGACGGTGAAAGACATCACGATAACGCTGGAAAGAATCGTATTAACGGCTGAAGAGGTGGTGATCTACGGCCGCGGTACGCCGGCGTATATTCCACCGACTTCAAAGAACTCGCAGATGGGGGGTTTTGCCGAATACAGCATTGATGGCGGGGAAGTCATACCACTTGGCAGAGGCAGACTCTGGAAGGAAGAGACGGTCTGGAAGGAAGACAGGTCAGAGTTTCACTGGGGAGGCAGGCGACCTGGCGTGCTAGCCCCGGTTCCCAATGGTGCTAAGGAGCTGGTTTTCCGGATTAAAAACGTAAGTATGACTCACACCCCTGACGAAATAGTCGAAGGCCCCTGGGAGTTCAAGATACCACTGGAGTAGAAATGGAGGTTCAAGATGATGAAAACGATAATAACCGGACTGTTAGTTCTGTTTTTGCTGTCTATATTGGTAGCTTGTGCTCAACCAACTCAGGTGGAGCCAACACCCGATGCACCGATGCCAACTCCAACTCCATCACCGGAGTCAACGTCTACCGGCTGGACTACTTTTACCACCGACGACGGGCTCGCCAGCAACAGAGTTACGAGCGTAATCCAGGATAATCAAGGCATACTCTGGATTGGCGGGGCCGAGGGGCTTACACTCTTTGACAGTAAGGACTTTGATATTTACACGGGCGCCATGCGTAACAATAACGTGCTTTGTGCAGCGCGAGACAAACAGGGCAACCTCTGGTTTGGGACAGTGACCGATGCAGCCTACAAATACACTGGGGAAGAATGGCAGAAAATTACTCCGGTTATTAAGGACCTGCGTCCCAATGTTACCATCAAGGACATATTCGTGGATAAACAGGGAGATATCTGGTTCGCTGTCACCGGAAACCAGGGCCATCGGACAGCACCTATGGACCATGGCGTTACCCGTTATGATGGGAATGATTGGACCAGTTTTCTTGGCCGCACCAACGTTACTACAATTTTTCAGGATAATCAAGGCAACTTATGGTTTGGCAGCAACGTTGGCGTTACCCGTTATGATGGGTCAAACTGGGAGACATTCACAACGGAAGATGGGTTAGCAGACAATTACGTTGTTGCTATCACCCAAGATAATCAAGGCAACATGTGGTTTGGTACCTGGGCAGACGGTGTCAGCCGTTACGACGGAAAGGACTGGCGTACCTTCACCCCCCAAGACGGCCTGGTAAGTGACGCCATACATTGTATGTTGAAGGACAGCCAAGGAAATCTGTGGTTCGGGTCTTACAGCATTCATGGATATTACGGCATCAGTCGCTTCGATGGTACCCAATGGCAGAACTTTGACCCCTGGCAGAGCGAGGACGACAAGTATCATTATAATGTAATATCGATTTTTGAGGATAATGAAGGTAATCTCTGGTTCGCTACAAGTTTCGGTCTGGTACGTTATATAGAATAGGACAACAGAGGTGGCACGCGAGAAAATAACTGCGGGGGAATGAGACAATGAAGAAACTGTTTCTTCTATGCTCCATAGTTCTGACGGCTTTGTTGCTAACGACCTCAGTGGCCGGGTGTCAGCAAAGTACACCTGACGTCATAGAGGTTATAAACATATTTAAAGCAGAGTCAGGTTCTCCTCCGCCGACAGGTGCTTGGGCTTATGACAGGAAGATAGACCCGCACCCCGACCGGATACAAAGGGTCTTTAATCTGGGAGACAGAATGTATCTGGGGCTCAGGATAAGCGAGCAGCTTGAGACAGACATTACGTTTTCCAGGTATACCTTTTTCAACAGAGATACCGGCGAAGAAGTAGAAGCAGGTTTGCCGGGTGATTTGGGGCCATTTGAGCCGGGGCGAGCTACTCTCGCGGGTTTTCAGAATCCGTGGATGGTCCCTGCTGACCCGGGTAACTACGAACTGAGAGTTTACCTTGATAATACGGTAATAGCTTCAGCAATGCTTGAGGTCTCCCCCAGAGTTACCAGACAACCGGTAGTGATGGTGAAGTCTCAGCTTACAGGAGGCAGGTCTGGCCAGAGCTCCGGTTTTATATTCAGGTCAAATGGTCACGTTTTAACCTTTCTTGCTGATGCATCTGAGATAGAGCGACTAGAAGTGGTACTCGGTAACGGGCTGCCTCTGGAAGCCTCCGTTTCCAGAACAGACAATACGACCAGCCTTGCCTGCATCAAGATAGAGAGGGATAATCTGGTCCCATTCACACTGGCTGGGAACAACGAAGTAGCCGAACTAAAGACAGGCACACATCTGGTTGTGGCAGGCTACAGTGATGGCGAGTACCGTGAGATTGAGGTTGAAGTCCTTGATGTGAGATATGACTTGCCTTTGCATCCGGGGACAACCCTGCCTGTAATGAAGCTGGATGCCGGCGGAGAGCTTGGAATGGCTGGCGGGCCTGTGGTAAATGCCGCCGGACATGTCGTGGGGGTAATGCTGGCAGTTGACCCAGAAACCGGGGAAAGCTTTATGGTGCCGGTTAATCGCATACCATCCGTGCTTTTCCTTCCTACGACTGCACAAGAGGGGACTTCTGATATTCAGCCGATAAGCCGGGTGCAGGCTATCGAGACCGCGGCGAAAATGCTTCCTGCTTCAATAGTCGCCCGCGCCGATATTAAGGCTGAGGTACACGACCAGTACTGGGAAGTCATCTTTGACAATCTCAATGCAAAGGCTGATGAGTTGATGCCCTTCCCGTTGAAGGGTCCTCCGCCGGGCGGCTCAGCATCCGAGGCATACCCCGGTATATATCAAAGTGTGGTGATTACCGTTGATGCGGAGACAGGATATCCCAAGAGTGCGGTTGCCCGTGAAATGCCCGAATAATGACATTACGTGAGCAAGGAGGTGTAATGGTGACAGGTAAGCTAAAGCTAATAATAGGGCTATTAATGCTGGCTTTGCTATCTATGCCAATTGCCTGTGCCCAACCAACCCAGGTACCTGAGGCAGAACCGGAGCCAACCCAGACACCAGAGCCATGGCTTGCTCAGATACCTGCTTTACCAGCCGAGGACGCAATCATAGAAATGAGTACCGTAGGGACTATGTCCGGCATGGTAAAGTGCCTCACAATTTCAGAAAATGGTTTAATTGTCTACATCGAGGAAGAAGGGCCGCGGATTGTGCTACCCGGAAGTTCGAGGAGCAGGACAACGAAAACCGGGCAGCTTCAGGATGATGAACTTGACCGATTACTGGAAATGATTGATGCGTGTCCCTTTGACACCGACGGCAAATGCCAAGCAAATACAAAAACAATGGACACTGACGTGGATAGCAGATTATATATCCACTATCAGGGGACAACAAGGATAATAGTATCTGATTACCAACCGCTATATCCTGAAGTCACCGAACTAATGGATGTACCTGAGCCAGTCAGAACGCTATATCATGAACTCTGGTACATCGTGGAGAATAGGACATCGCAGGTATCACGTGAGGAAATCACTAAAGGCGAATGAGACAATGAAGAAGCTGTTTCTTCTATGCTCCATAGTTCTGACGGCTCTGTTGCTAATAACCGCAGTAGCGGGGTGTCAGCAAAAATCACAACAACCTCCCGCCCCTGCCCCATCTCCTCCAGCACCGGCAAAGCGTCCGGCGCCGCCGTCACCTCTGGAGATAAGCGGTGTTGCCGCTAAGCCCATCTATCTAACCGGTGAAGAAATAGAGGTTGAGCTTGCCTTCACTAATAAAGGGGAAGTGCCGATTACGCTGGAACCTTTTCCTCCTAAGGTAGGAATCAAGCGGTCTAGTCCATACGAGGTTTTTCGCTCTTTTTCTGCCGGCACTGGGTTCAAGGTAGTGAATCCGAGAGAAGTCGCGACCTACACTTTAACTTGGGACCAGAAAAACCAAGACGGTCAGCAGGTAGCCCCGGGCTCGTATGGTATTGAGGTCACGATACATTTTCTTTATGGAAATCCGCCTGGCTTTATCACAACTCCAGCCAGAGTGCTGATTCAGCATCCCAAGGGGCCCACACCAACACCTCTGCCAACGCTAGAATCTGAACTGCCGTTTAAGATAAATATAAGTCCCAGTGAAGCCAGCTATCTCCCCGGAGAGGATATAATGTATGGGATAGGGATTACTAATTTATCTTCCGGCACAATTACCATAGACCCCTTTCCCCCGGCCAGCCAGATAAAGCCGGTGGGTCAGGATGAAGCTGTATATTGGTCTGCCGCCGGCAATCGGACCCGTGATATTGAGCCTGATTATCCCTCGTCCTGGTACCACACCAAAGGTTTCTGGGATCAGAAGGACAATAACGGGGAGCAGGTGGTTCCCGGCTGGTATGAGTTAAGCTATGAATACGTTATTATCGAGCAAAACACGTCGAAAAGATACACGACGAACCTAACGGCAAGGTTCCAGATTGTGCATCCTGACAGCGCCATGAATAAAGACCTGGACATAAACCAGTCTGTGACGGCGGAGGGGATTACGGTTACCCTGGAGCGCCTCGAACTGAACGCAGTAAACGTGACGGTCTATACCTTCACAACACCACCGGGTTATAGCTTGCCCGAAGAACATCCACCGTATGAGTTTGAATCTCTTATGATTAACTCGGTGGCGGAATACAGTGTGGATGGTGAAACTATTAAGCAGGTGAGGGCAGGAGGGGGTAAGGCTAATGCTAGTGGGATAAGACTTACCTGGGACGACTTGGACCCCATCCCCGCTGATGCCAAAAAGCTTACCTTCACCATAACTCAACTCGGGGAATGGGAAGGCCGCTGGGAGTTTACCGTGCCGCTCGGCGATGACAGCAATGCCAGCCAAGACGTTACCGTTTCTCAGCTCATATCCCAGGCGAACAGATATAGCGGCAAGGTTGTTAACTTGGACGCTTTCTATTTCTATGCCGTTATGGAGATTAACGCTCTCGCTGATTCAGTTGCACTTGAATTCCCTGATGATACAAAAGTCGTCCCCATAGGAGAGACCATCGGCCTGAAAGGAGATCTGTCCCAGGAACTCCGGAACCGTCTGTACACTCAGGAAAGCCCCTCCCCTACGAATACGCAGTATTTCGGCAAATTGAGAATCAACGGGAAGTTTGCGTTCGATGATAGAGACAGCCGGTATTACATTGATAGCACCAGCACCGAGGTGCTGGCATGGACGCCGCCCCCGGCGGGCGTTGAAGTGCCCGCCGGTAATCTACAGATTAAGATTCAGGAATTTTCCAGCAAGCCTCTGCAAGGTGCCGAAGTAGTCTCCAGCAAGCAACCTGATGGGCAATCTAAGTTGAGTGGATTGACTGATAATGACGGAATGGTAACGTTCGACGATATTAAACAGGGACCTTACGAGTTTAAGGTCAGCCTGGCTGATTACATTCAAATGGATATAAGGGTTACCGTGACCGGCGGACGGACCGCCGGTGTTGCCTTTAGCATGGCTCGTGTAGGAGAGGCTCCGGATGATTTTGTTCCGGCACCAGGAATGGGTCCCCAGTACCGGGCTAATATGATTGCCGTGAGGCGAGACGGCACGCATGTAGTTAATCCCTGGCCCTCTATTCAGAGTACCGAGGTTACCCTCGGCATTCCCTCGGATGCTATGCAAGTCACCTATCGGGATTATATCGAGTCTGAAGCTGGCCAGACCAGAAACAATATATTTTATATCTATCAACCTGGCAATGGTCCAGGTGACACAAGGCTCGAAGTGATCCTTAAAGACACCGATCTGCCTTCCGGCATAACCATCACGGAGGACTGGCAGTGGCATGGTCCCGGCACCCAGAGCAAGACAGCACTTAAAATAGAAATTTCCCCGCAGGTCGAGCTGGGAGAATATACTTTCAATATTAACGTGGAGATTAACGGCAAGGATTACGGGACAGTTCCCTGCACGATTAGAGTTATTGAATAGGACTTCTGTAAATATTCCTTCTCTCCAGAAAATGATGGGAGAGGAATACGCTGGAGTGGTAAGAGCAAAGATGGGAGGATAGAGATGAAACAGCCAATTATTCTAGGTATTCTGATTTTAACATTAGTCTTGCTGTTTAGCGGTGGCTGCCATTCGGATGGTCAGGTACCCCCACCATTCACTGGGCCTACCCCAAGCCCTGGCCCCGGTCCTTCAAGTGGAACAAACGGTGAATCTGGTCTTGAAGATTTCCAGAAAATGACACTTGAAGAAGCCAGTCTCACCATCGGGCTACCTGTTCTCGCACCGGCATACTTACCTGAGGGCTATGAGATTCGCGGGATCTATCTAAAGGATACCAGAAGCAGCACGGAATGGATTTTGGCCATGCTCATTTCTGACGAAGAGATTATTCAGAAAGACGGTAAGTATAACGAGAAAATGCGCCTTACTATCTACTGGCACGATGTGGGAGGCCTGAAGATGCCCTGGGCGGAGCGGGTCAAGATTGGGGACAGCTACGGCATGCTGGAGAAAGAGGACGACTATAATGACCTCTCGTGGATTGTCAGACCGGGGCGCAAGCTGGTGCTGTCAGCAAATAAAGATATTCCCACCGAAGAGCTGTCCAGGATTGCGGAATCGGTAGTACCTCCGCCGGAAGATATGCTCGCGACGGAAATATACCCGCCGGAAAACATCATTATCCCACAGGGAGAAACAGGAACCCTGTCCATCAGCTTAATGTCCCATGCACTCAAGATGCTGGAGGTATCAGTCTCCCAGATAGAAATGCAACTACCGGGAGTAAGTGTGCGTGTTAGCCCGGACACATTCAGCCTGCCACCTGGTGAAGGAATTGAAGTAAAAGCCGACGTCAAGGTAAGCCCCACTGCCCCGCCACCCTCCTGGCCTCGCTGGTCGCCGCCAGCAGAGGGGGAGCCTCTACCACCTCCGTTGGGTCTGGCGATTACAGAACACGCTTACTACCGGCTGACCTTTGATATTTACTATACTTACGTGGCCGACGACGAGAAGAAATCGGACAAAGCATCGGTTAGCATCAAGCTGAGATTCAAAGAGCCCCCACCCTTACCATCTGGCATGGTGACGCTGAAAGAAGTGCAGAAAGCCGTAAAATTTCCTGTCGAAATTATGCTTCCCTTTTACCTGCCAGAAGGCACCGAGCCGCCTTTCCTCGGACTGACGCTGACCTCTGATGAGCCGCGAGGCGTGACCGTGCACTATGATGCATTTGATGTTATTCTGGTTCCCAACCCCGGCATTACTGACCCACCACGTGACATGGAAGGTGAAAAAACCACCATCCATAAAAAGCCCGGCATCATTGGGTTAGGCCGTGTTGACTGGTGGGCTTACGACCTTCATTACGCCATTGTCAGTGACGAGGTGCCTGCCAGTGAGCTATTACTCATCGCCGAGTCAATGATGCAAATGGCGCCAGGCTCGGGGAGCTGGCTTGAGAGGTAGCCCTTTCTATTATGACTCGCTTATGTATTAACGCATATTAAGGAGGCAGCAATGACAGGTAAGCTAAAGCTCTATATCGGACTGCTGGTTCTGGGGCTCGTGGTGATTGGGGGTGGAATCTGGATGCTGGCAAAATCCCCGCCTAAGATTGACATTCCTAAGGGCAATCCGGTCATTTGCGGGCAACTCGAGTATGTCATGAGGGGAGAGTTCAGCTACCTCTACTTTTATGGGGATGGGAGCATCCTCTATATCGAGGAAAAAGGCTTACGAGAGCCTTCGCTGCTACATCCGCCCACCAGAACCTGGAGAACTGCCAGGTT
>DAOUEB010000053.1:0-1533 GCA_034430675.1 Dehalococcoidales bacterium | reverse complement strand
TCAAAAGCCTCGTTAATCTGCTCAAATGGATAATGCCCGGAAACAAGTTCATCCAGCTTGAGCCGCCCTATCTTATATAGTTCAATCAGGCGGGGAATATCTATCCTGAGCCGGACGGCTCCCATGGCGCTCCCCGTAAGCTTCCTCCCCCTCATGAAGTCGGTGGGTGTCCAGGCGGAAAGCTGTTCCCCGTGGCCGTGACCGATAACACACGTGGTGCCAGCCTGCGCCGACATTAAAAATCCCTGCCGCAGTATCTCGATGCCCGCCACCGCCACGATTACGAAGTCGGCCCCGCGACCGTAGGTAATCTCCTGCACCTTCGCGATGGGGTCGCTCTCTTTTGCCGCATTAACCGTATGCGTTGCCCCAAACACTTTAGCCCTTTCCAGCTTGCTGTCGCGCACGTCCACCGCAATAATCGGGTAAGCCCCGACGAAAGCCGCCCCCTGTATGGCATTCAGTCCCACGCCCCCGCAGCCGATGACGGCGATGCTGCTGTTGGCCGTAACTTTAGCCCGGTATATCACCGCCCCGAACCCGGAAATAACGCCGCAGGCCAGCAGGCACGCCCGGTCCATGGGCAGGTCCGCCGGAATCTTCACCAGGTGAGGCTCGGGAATGACGGCGTATTCGGCGAAGCCGGCTACGGCGCCGGCATACTGCGTAAGACGCTGGCCCTTCTTATTGACATATCTCCCCTCCCCGAACAGATAAAGTTTATTGGTCATGCACTGGTTGGAAAGACCGATACGGCAATAGTAGCAGTGCCCGCAGCCCTCCGGCATGATGCTGGCGATAACGGGGTCGCCGGGTTTTACATAGGTAACACCATCGCCCACTTCTTCCACATAACCGGCGACTTCATGACCGGGGATGGCCGGCAGGGGGAGATTACCGTGCTCCCCCTTTATGGCGTGGATATCGCTGTGGCAGATGGCCGCCGCCGCCATGCGTATTTTCACATCGCCCTTCCCGGGAGGGTCTAGAGTTACTTCTTCTATCACCAGGGGTTTACCGAATTCATAACAGATGGCCGCTTTCATTTTTCCTCCTTAAATAACAATCAGATATTGCGCGAAAAAAGCTACAAAAGCAGTCTATACACCCTAATTAACAAATGTCAAACACCGCGCAGTTGCTTATTCAGCTGGCTAAAGAGTAAACTAAAAATCAAAGAATAAATAATCAGAAAAGGAGAAGGAATATGGCCGAAAATAAATACAGCAAGTACATCATCGAGTACGACCCTACCAGGTGGCCCATGGAACGCCGCCCGATTGTATCCCATATGGATGATGCCGTCGCCAAAGGGAGTTATTTTTACATAATGCACTGGGTAGCGCCGGGCTTTGCCGATAACCTCGGCGAGTTCAAATACGCCGGGCACCCGCCGCACATTCACAAGGACGCCGAGCTGCTTTTCCACATCGGCGGCAACCCGGAGGACCCGATGGACCTTGGGGCGGAAGTAATCATGTACCTCGGCCCGGAACTGGAAGAACATCACATCACCCGCACCTGCTGCATCTG
>DAOUEB010000052.1:0-8712 GCA_034430675.1 Dehalococcoidales bacterium | reverse complement strand
TTGCCCAGTATGTAGTCCTTCCATTTATCAAACCCGGTAGTACGCGAAGCGACGTACTCTTTGTCGTAAAGGTCTTCAGTTATCCAGACGTAGGCGATGGCAAGAGACATGGCATTGCCGGTATCCGGTCTGGGGGCTAACCATTTGCCGCCCATCAGCGCAGCCGTATGGTCATAATACGGGTTGATGTGTACCGTTTTGACGCCCAGGTCTTTCAGCCATTGACGGCGAATGGTACTTTCGAATCCGCTGTAGGCCCCGGGCACAGACTCCGGGTCACTTCCCCAGAACACCATCATTTCACATTCCTTGAGTGCATCTTCAACCGTGCCATAAATCTCAGCACCGCCCAGGCGCATGGTATTTCCCCAGTGATGGGTGGCTCCCCAGAACCACCCCTCCCAACTATCTGGATTGGCAACGACCTGAGTGCACCCGATGGCGTTCGTAAACCTGCGGTGGGCGCTTAAGTAATAGCCAATATTTCCCCACGTGTGGTGAGAAGCTGTGCTGGTCAGAATAGCTCCCGGACCATAGTCTCTTTTAACACGCTTAATCTCGTTGGCGACGGTATCCAGAGCCTCATCCCAGGTGATTCGCTCATAGCCTGATACCCCTCTGTTCTCGCAGTTACGCTCTCCGTTGGGGTCGAAATCGACCCGTTTCATGGGGTATAAAATCCTGTCGGGAGAATAGGTCGTTGATTTCATGGCGTATCCAAACGGGGAGAGAGTACATTTTCGTGGCGGGGTAAACTTCTTGCCTCTTGCCTCAATAGTCCAGGACTGTGCGTCACTGTTATCAAATTCTACAGGCGTTATGCGTATAATCTTACCGTCTTTCACATAAACAAAGAGTGGGCCGGCATTTGAATTATTTACGTACCTTTTGGTGTTGTTCCCTACATCTATTCCGTATTCTATACCCGCTGTAAAAATCTGACTCAGAGTCTCCATAAACCAAGAGGTTAACTCCTCAGGCCCGTCCAGCGTTAAACGAAAATTTTTCATAGCATCTAACTGTTCCAGTTGGTTGCGCCATGGCGGTAGAAGTCTGCCAGCCAAAGCAGCATCGCTAAAAGCCATACAAACATCGGGACTGGAATGAATGCCACTTCTCGAAATAATTTGACCATCGCTGAAAGTAAAATATCTGCCTGCTGAGTTGTCCATAATTTTTATTTGCGCCGTGAAATTTTTTTCCTTGAGACGACTCTTGAATAATGGATACTTTCTTGCCGTTCGCCTCAGCAACAGCGCCGCTGCAAAAAGTAGTATTCGAAACTTGATATTTGCAAATCTCATATTTCCCTCCAGCGCATATTAAAATCTACCGAATATGCCTTTAATGTTTTAGCCAATATCGACTAGCGCTTTTGGCTAAAGCCTTACCATAATTACCGATGTACTGATTCCCGTTTCTGCTCGTTTGTGGTGAATAATTAATATTTATCGAAATTAGATTTCGCCAATAACTACCGAAAGAGAACAGTCCCATTGACACTTTAACTAGCTAATTAAATCCTGTCAAGAGTAGCTAGCTGCACGAAACATCAATTTACTAATCTGTTTGGATGACGAAGATTAAGCAAGCCAGAATCATGTCTACCTCTCCCCCTTTCAAATTAATTCATCTACATTGCCACAATTACTCACGGTGAGTTAGAATGTTACCATCCGCCGGATTATACCGGCCCCTGTTAATATGTTTATAGAGGAGAAAGGTTCCTATGAAATCACTCAACGTGCTCGTCATCGCTCCCGCGTTCGACAGGTCATTACCACATGCCAACGAAGAAGACCTGCGGCGGATTGCCCTCGCCGGACCGGGCATAAATGTCAGGGACGCTTCAGAGCTGGCGGTAGCCGAATACCGGGGAGACTCGACTGCCAGAGAGAAGCTTGACGCCATGCTGGCCGAGACCGAGGTCATTTACGGGCTTATCCTGCCTCAGAACCTCCTGACACGAGCCCCCAGGCTGAAATGGGTCCAGACGATGTCGGCCGGGGTCGACCGCTTTGCCAGGATGGATATCTGGCAGAGTCCGGTGACGATAACTGGGGTCAGCGGCATCCATGCCACCCCGATCGGTGAATTCGTTCTGGAGCTGATGCTCATGTTCGCCAAGGGGGCGCCGCTCTGCTTCCAGATGAAGCAAAAACACGAGTGGAAAAGGTTTACGCCGTCCGTGCTGCGCGGCAAGACGGTGGGCATCGTGGGGCTGGGCAGTATCGGGAGGGAAGTGGCGCGCCTGTCCCAGGCCTTCGGCATGAGAGTTGTTGCCAACCGCAGGTCGGCGACACAGTCAAAGCGGGCCAGATACGTCGATATGCTGCTGCCGGCGGGGCAGTTAAACGAATTGATATCGGAGAGCGACTATGTGGTAGTCGCCACACCGCTGACTCCCGAAACCAGGGGACTTATTGGTGAAAAAGAGCTGCGGGCGATGAAGCCCAGTGCTTATATCATCAATATCGGCAGAGGCGGCCTCGTCGATGAAGAGGCGCTGATACGTGCCCTCAATGAAAACCGGATAGCCGGTGCGGGTCTCGATGTCGTCGCTACCGAACCCCTCCCCCCCGAAAGCCCGCTCTGGGACTTCGATAACGTAATCTTGAGTCCCCACGTTGCCGGCGGCATGGAAGACTACATGGAGCGCGCCACCGAAGTGTTCTGCGAAAACCTCAGCCGCTACCTGAGCGGTAAAAAATTGCTGAATGTAATAGATAAAAAGAGAGGCTACTAGAGACTGATATAAAAAGGAGGCTTAAAAAATGCCGATGACGATGGAAGAACTGGAAGCCGAAGTTATACGCCTGAAAGAGCAGGTAGCCGAGGGCGCCTGGGCTAAAGACTACATAGAGATATGGAAACTGCAGTCGCTTTATGCACATCTATATTACATCGGCAAAAGGGCGGAGATACCGTCCCTCTTCGCCCAGAAAACGCCGGGCGTATCCCTGGAAATAGAAGACAGCGGCGTCTACGAAGGTATCGAAGGCGTTAAGCGACTCTGGGGTACGATATTCAGTGAGAAAGCCCACATGACGCCGGGATTTCTCGCGGTGCATATGACGGTTAACCCCGTCATCGAGATTAACAAGGCAGGGACAAGGGCCAGGGGTATCTGGCATTCTCACGGGTTCGCGTCCATGGGAAGGGGCGGTCAACTCACCCAGTTCCTCTGTCTCGGGAAATACGACATGGAGTACGTCAAAGAGGATGGAGAATGGAAAATCCTCAAGTTCGTCTATCGTCTTACTTTCATGTGTCCTTACGAAAAAGGCTGGGTGGAAGAGCCTCAGGCCGCCAGTATCGCCGCTTCACCGGATAACAGCCCCGATAAACCCACCACCTACCACATGCCATACAATCGGGACCGGGTAAACATCCTGCAGCCCCCGCCGCCGGAGCCCTACGACGATTAGAGCTTAATCCCCAGCTTCTTCGTCGGCTTTAGCATGACCATCAATATGAGACCGATAATCCCCAGGGCGGCACATACCATAAAAGCCGGCTGATAACTTCCCGTTACGTCGCAGATATAACCAATCATAACCGGGCCGACGGCCCCCCCGGCCGTAAAGCCGAGACCCATGACCCCGTAAATCAGGCCGTGAGAGGTCAACCCGAAAAGCCTGGCCACCAGCGGAGACTCCGAGGTGCCCATGCTGCCAAGACCCAGTCCAAAGACAACAGCGAACAGGTAAAACATCCATAACTCCCTGACCGGCACCAGCCACAACAGGGCAGCGGTCGACAGGATAAAGCCGATAATAAGGGCCTTCCGGTTACCAATTCTATCACCTACGAGGCCACCCAATACGAAATTACCCACGATACCGACGCCACCGTTGACCGCCAGCACGTTGGCGGCACTGATGTCTGATATTCCCAGCTCGGTGATATGCGGCACAATGTGTAACGTCATACCATAGGCGATATAGCCAAAGCAGAAAAATACTATAGCGACCAACCAGAATTGTACGGTATGAATAGCGTCTTTCAGAGAAAAGTCCCGAGAAACGTTATTACCCGTCACCGGTTGTTTTTCACTTACATCATCCGCGAAATTTTCAACCGTACCCGGGCTACGTTTCAGAAACTGGGCCGCTGATACAACAATAATAAATGCGGTAATACCCAGAATCATGTACGATTGACGCCATTGATATTCAGCGATAAGCCGGCTAATCACCGGAGGGCCAATCATCTGGCCGAGTGTCAGACCCGAGATGACAATCCCCGTCATCAGGCTTCGTCTCCCCGTAAACCACCTGGCGACGGTCGAAAGCAGTGGCACCCAGAGACCGCTCATACCGATACCTACGATTACTCCATAGAAAAGGTAGAGATGCCAGACCGTGCCGACCTGCGACATGAGGAAATACCCCACACCCAGAAATACACCACAAAACGTTACCACCAGACGGGGTCCGAATTTATCGGTAAGTCCGCCCATGACAATACCCAGCAGGCCTCCTATAATCGAGGAAAGAGAGTAGGCGCCTGAAGTCACGGCTCTGGTCCACCCGAACTCATCCAGAAAAGAATTGAAGAATACGCCGAAGACAATATACAGACCCCAGGAGACTACCATGATAATGAAAGCGGCTCCGACTACGAAATAGCCATAGAAAAATTTCGGCGGTATCCCCGGGGATTGGTAATCTTTTTGACCGGTCACGCGATAACAGTTCCTGACTAGCTCATCCCATTAGAATACCAACATTATAACATATATAGTATGATATTCCCGTTCACGGGTAAACAGGACTGGTTGTGAGGGCGGACGGTGGATATTTCCGAGTACATAGCCACAGGTGGCTACAGGTTTATCAAGCAGGAACAGCTAGGGCAGTACTTGCGTCGCCGTACCGTCGGCGGCAAACGTGTAATTACACCCCGTATTTAACGAACCACCATCCAGTCCCAGCAGATAGTCCGCTAAAACCAGCGGCGACGTATCGCTGGTGCGGACTTCACTCATATCGTCGGTGGGGCCAACGGGCTCCAGAGTACCCGTGGTACTATCGCACAGCATTTCGATTACAGCCGTCTGGATATTATGTAACTCGGATTCCTGAGAGGTGGCTTCGGTTTCATGTATCATCTGGCCGACACGGGGAATAGCTATGGCCGAAAGAGTACCCAGTATGGCCACAACGATTAATACCTCCAGAAAAAATCCCGCTGCCTGTTTTTCCTGCATACTCCTAACGCTCCGCGCACCTTAGCGATTTCATGCATCTATTGCGCTATAGTACTAATGTAATAGGTATCCGTCATGGAAACATCAATATAAATCACTATTTTTATTGGGGGCTATCACCCAATTCTGCTAACAATGGGAGTAAACCCTTAACTGAAATTAAGGTTTTACTGCTTTTCAAGTATAGAACGCGTGTATTACATTGAATTTGTAAGAATGAACAAAAAAGTTCTATTGATAAATAACATTACTGTTCGCCTAGTTATTCCCGAGCTTCTGATTAAAGCGGGTTACAGGGTTGATGCGGTGTATGACTCTGACTCAGGCTTGCGGCAGCTGTATGACCAAGCCTATGACGTCGTCATTGTGCTGGAAAGCCCGGCCACTAAAAGCTGGCAGCTCTGCGAAAAGATACAGCGCCTGACCGCTATCCCCCTTATCGTCATTAGCTCCGGTGCCAGTACCGAAACCTGCGTTAAGGCAATCAATGCCGGCGCCGATTACTTTATCAGGAAACCTTTCGGCCCGCTGGAGTTCCTGGCCAGGGTCAATTCCTTGCTTCAGCGCACCCCGTTTCGTCAACCCATGCCTGTCGGCCCGTAGCTTCAATACGTGGCGGCTGCATAATGCCACTTGGTGGAGTATGATTATGACAATGTATAAAAAAGTAGTGGTACCGCTGGACGGCTCTGCATTAGCTGAGGTAGCCCTGCCTTATGCCGAGGAGGTAGCCGGCAAGATGGGCTCTGACATAATTCTGTTAACCGTCCTGCCGTCGGAGGAACCCGAGGAGTACCATAACCATCACAATTACACCAAGAAAATAGAGGATGACACCAAGCGCCAGGTTGAAAAATACCTTAAAGGTTCGGGGAACAAGGATATTCAAGTAGGTACGGCCACCCGGGTCGGTAATCCCGCCGAAGGTATTCTGGACTATGTCGATAAGGGCTACATGTGCCTGATTGTCATGGCAACCCACGGTCGTTCCGGCGTCGGACGCTGGGCGGTGGGCAGCGTTGCCGACAAGGTCGTCAGGGCAACCACGAGGCAGCCACTGCTGCTCATCAGAGCCAAAGGCGCCCATCCGGATGTGCGCGCCAAGCGCATTATGAAGAAGGCGCTGATACCACTGGATGGCTCTTCAGAAAGCGAATCCGTAATCGCTTATATCAGTGAGGTTGCCCGTAGCCTACAGATGGAACTCACCTTACTCAGAGTAATCCCCAAGACCAATGGTACTTTTGCCAGCGCCGATGCTTACCTCCAGGACTGGTGTCAGCGGCTTGAAGAAAAAGGTATTACCGTGGGATACGAGGTGAGGGTCGGTGCCCCCGCCGACCAGATTATCGACCTCGCTGACGAACTCGCCATCGATATAGTCGCTATGGCAACGCGCGGGCAGACGGCCGTCAATCTCTGGAGTCTGGGCAGCGTAGCGCAGAAAGTCCTGCTTGGAGGCAACACGCCACTCATGCTGATAAGAGCCTGATTGCCAAACCGAAGAGATTGCTAGATAATGTCGTCCTCGGGCTTCAGCCTGATTCAGCCTGAAGGCTTGACCCGAGAATCCAGACCGCCACTCCCCTAGATTCTTCGCTTCGCTCAGAATGACAGAGTGGGGATACCGGATTCCCGCTGGAGTTTACCCCGTACGCTGGATACGGGGCGGGAATAACACAAACCACTGTTACACACCCTCACCCGGGCGGACTTGCTTAATTCACCTATCTCTGCTATTTTGGAAATGACCGGTTGCTCCGGTATTTACACTCCGGAAAACCGGCCACCCTCAATTAAGTGTAATGCTTCGTTAATATGGATGACAGGGTGATTATCAACAGGTTGGTAGTAGGGTCACTATCAGCCAACTGCTGGGTAGTGGGCTCGGGGCCCGAGGGAGAAGGCATGGTAATCGACCCCGGAGGTAATGCCGAGGTCATTCATAAAGCGATTGTTGATTCCGGACTTGATATCAAGGTTATCGTACTGACTCACGGCCACTCCGACCATATCGCCGCCCTCTACGAGATACAGGACAGTACTGGCGCCGAAGTTGCCATTCACGTCGCCGATGCCGATTTCCTCGAGGGTCGGGGTTCTTTCAGTTCCCAGTTCGGTATTTCCTACAAGACTCCACCCACGCCGGACAGGCTGCTCCGGGAAGGGGATATTGTAGACATCGGCAGCCTGAGCTTCTCGGTAGTACACACACCGGGCCATACCCCCGGCAGCATCTGCCTGCTTACCGAGGGTAAAGTATTTACCGGGGATACCCTTTTCCGCCGGGGCATCGGTACCACGCTGATGCCCGGAAGCAGCCGCCGCCAGTTGATAGACAGCATTCACACCAGATTAATGGTACTGCCGGATAGCACCATCGTGTACCCGGGCCACGGTCGGGAAACTACCATCGGCGCCGAGCGCCGGGACAATCCTTACGTACGCAACAACTGATAGCTTCTATTTATAACCGTCTCTTTCATTTTCATTATTCTGTCCCACTCTGAGTTCATCCATTTTAGCCTCACCCCCTGTGTCTCCCCCTCTCCAAACAGCGACATCAGAGAAGCCTTGGTAATTTTGTTTGGAGAGGGGAAATTTATTTAAGAGGGGCTGTCGCCCCTCTAGAACTCCCGATATCCCAACAAGCATTTTTTGGTGAATGTGACTTTTTTGTAAAGATTACGTCGCGTTTTGTGATACGGCTGTTAGCGGGCGGTACTAAAGTAATTCCAGCACTTTCGTCAAGAAAGTTAACCGCGTGAACAACGTAATGAACCTTCAGAGAATCTACATGAATAAACCCAACCTCATTGAGCTACTAAATGCTTATTAATACTTTTATGGAGGTTTAACTTGGAAATAGGACTAGAAAAGGGATACCCCTTGTATCTCACCACCGGTACTGTCGCCCGGCACTGCGGTGTAAGCAAGGTAACCGTCTTACGATGGATTGAAAAAGGCAACCTGGTAGCCTTCAGGCTCCCCGGAGGTCAGCACCGAATCCACCGGGACGATTTCTACGCCTTTGCGACGAAACACAACATACCGCTCAGAGGTGGCTAAGAAAAATGACTGAGTTTATCCAGGCCGCCTCTTTTTTTTAAATAAAGCTGCATCAGGAGGTACATAGCCATGTCCAGGAAAGTTAAATTTTCTCTATCATTATCCAGTCTACTCCTTCGCGTCTCGATTATAGCTATCTTTCTCCTCGGGTTACTGCCAATCCCGGTACTGGCACAGTCAGATGGCACTATTGCCGGGCAGGTTACCGATAATACTACGAGTAACGCCATTCCCAGCGCTACGATTCTCGTCTTCGCATCGGGTTCCCAGGCATCAGAATGGAACGGGAACTCCGATGCTAGCGGTAACTACAGTGTTTCCGTGCCTGAAGGTACGGGCTATGTGGTGGGTGCCGTTAGTATTGGATATGTCACTGAGGTGGTGACTGGCCAGAGTGTCACTGCCAATGTAACCACCCCTATCAATTTCTC
>DAOUEB010000051.1:0-17686 GCA_034430675.1 Dehalococcoidales bacterium | reverse complement strand
TGCCTGTCTGGAGAGCGGTAGACCCTTGACAGGCAGGGTGAATTGAAAAAAGTTGCCAGTTGTTCTATAAATAAGGCTAGAGAATGGAGTGGCCAATGAAGAAGCTGGTTATGGCGTTTACCGTTATCCTTATGCTGCTTGCGTTATCTGTTATCGGATGCACCAATAAAGAGCTGGTTGGCCCTTCCCCAGAGGCAGAGCAGGAGGTAGTCAGTACCTGCGTTACCTGCCATACCGATAAAGACGTCCTCAAGGAACTGGCTACAACAGAAGAAGTGGCCAAGTCAGAGGCAACCACGGGCGAAGGCTGAGGTGGTGATGTACCTCCGTTGGAGGTATGGGAAAAGGTCTTCGTAAAGGATGCCGAGTTCCTGCAGAGTACCCACGGCAAGGTAGGCTGTGTCATCTGCCACGGCGGCGATAGCCAGGAGGAAGATAAAGAGCTGGCCCATACGGGTCTGGTTATCGACCCGTCCGAGGGCAACTACACCACCTGCACCACTTGTCACCAGGACATCGCCGAAACTCACGATATGAGCCTCCATGCCGCGCTGGGCGGCTTCAAGTCCGCTCTTGAAGCCAGGGGCGGTGATTTGTCTGAGGGTTCGGCGCTGGCCGCGGCGTTTGAAAATCACTGTAACGAGTGCCACACGTCCTGCGGTCAGTGTCATGTCAGCCGTCCGGATGAGGTGGAAGGCGGCCTTGTTTCCGGCCACAAATTCCGCGAGACTCCTTCCACGCAGTACAACTGTGTTGCCTGCCATGGCTCCCGTATCGGCGCCGAATACCTCGGCGAAAATGAAGGCATCCCGGCTGACGTCCACTGGACCCAGGGGATGATGCTCTGCACCGACTGCCATAGCCAGGAACTTCACGGTTCGGGACAACCCGTAGCTACCCGATACCAGAATCCGGATGTAGTCAAGTGCGAAGACTGTCATCAGGACGTCTGGACAAATACCGCAAATAATCCCCAGCACGAGCAGCACCTGAGTGACCTTTCTTGCCAGGTCTGTCACTCGGTAGGCTATAAGAACTGCTACGGCTGCCACGTTTCCGTCGACCCGGAGGGGCTGCCCTGCCGCACCAGCGAGCCTTCCGTCATGCAGTTTGAAATCGGCTATAATCCACTGAGGTCATCAGAAAGACCCTACGAATACGTGGTGCTGCGCCATGTGCCAACCTGTGCCGGCACCTGTGACTACTATGGAGAGAGCCTGTTCCCGGATTTCAACTCCGGTCCAACCTGGAAGTACGCCACACCTCATAACATCCAGTTGCACACGCCGCAGAACGAGAGCTGCGATGCCTGTCACAGCAATACCGCATTGTTCCTGACGGAAGAAGACATCAGGCCTGACGAGAAAGAAGCCAATAAAGGTGTGGTCGTAAACGAGTTTCCCGAAACCGTTGGGAAGTAAGCATTTTATGGAAATAAGCCGCAAGGATTTCCTAAAGGGCGCTGCCGGGGCAACCGGCCTGCTATTACTCCAGCCGCCGGCTCTAGCCCTGGCTAAAGAATCTCAGACTGATGCCGGCGTGGCGATGCTGATTGACGTTACCAAGTGCGTGAACTGCTGGTGGTGCTATGCCGCCTGCAAGGAATATAACCAGCTGCCGGAGACCATCAAGCCTGACCTGGCACAACCCCCGGCGCTTTCCTCCAACGTCTGGACAACGCTGCACCCGGTGAAGAAGGGTGACGGATGGGTCTCCCGTAAGAAGGCATGTAACCACTGCACCGAGGCCGCCTGTGTCGAAGTCTGCCCCACCGGAGCGCTGAGCTATAATGAGATGGGTTTTGTCCAGTATGACAAGGAGAAATGCTCTGGCTGCGGGTATTGCGCCGAATACTGCCCGTTTGGTGTGCCGCAAATGGAAGCAAATAAGGTGACCGGCGTCGCTATCATGGACAAATGCACTTTCTGCCATGACCGTGTTACCAACGGTGAGCAGCCTGCCTGCGCCGCCGCCTGCCCGACTGGTGCGATTAAATTTGGTAAGCGTGCGGAATTGGTGGAAGAAGGCAGGGAGCGAGTTGCCACTCTAGGCAAGGCTAACGCCAACGCCGTATTCTATGGAGACAAAGAGCTGGGTGGTCTGCACGTAATGTATGTCCTTGATGACTCCCCGGAAGTATACGGACTCCCCGCCGACCCTGAAGCTCCGCCTGCTTCAATTGTACGTGATGTTCTCAAGTGGGTTGGGGTTGGCGCCGCAGTAGCCATTATTGCTGGTTTCGGACTTAATTATATAGTTGCCCGGGAAGCAAAAATGACCAGTGAACTACCTGGGGAAGAATATATGCGAGGGAAGAAAGACGAGAAGAAGAAATGACGGAACCGCGAGTAGTTGAACGCTTCAAGAAACGCACCATCTGGTTTCACTGGTTTCACACGGCGGCATTTCTGGTGCTCATTGTTACCGGTGCCATTCTATTCTTCCCTGGAATTGGCGGTCCGGCCGCAGGCGGCCTGACCAGGTTCATCCATCGTATCGCCGTGGTGTTCTTCGTCGGGGCGCCGATAGTGTATTTCATCCTTAATCCCAGAATGTCATTACATTTCATTAAAGAAACTCTAACCTGGGGCAAAGGTGATTTTGACTGGCTACAGGCGGCACCACTCTACTACTTCGGCGGCGACGAGGAGAACATGCCGCCACAGGGGCACGTGAACACCGGACAGAAGATGTGGCAGTTCATTGTGCTGGTTACCGGAGTCCTCTTCCTGATATCCGGCTTCTTCATGTGGTTCTTCAAGGATGTTCTGTCACCGGGTGTCTTTCAGTGGTGCGTCATCGTCCATGATATTGCCTTTATTCTGGCTTTCCTCATGCTGCTGGTACACATTTACCTGGGTATTATCCATCCGAGGATGACCGAGTCGCTCCGCTCCATGTGGGACGGTAGAATTTCCAAAAAGTATGCCAGAAACCACTACGGCAAGTGGTATGACGAAGTCGCCGAGGATGAGAAATAGCGATTCATTGGCTTTCTCAAGAGGTCTTAAGTTATTGTGCTCCCCCTACCTATCTTCGAATCTACTCGCCTAATCGCACGCGTCCCCAGACACCCACTATCCGTACCATAGATTCATAAACATCAGGGTCAGTTTTGCTTCCGCTGGGAGCGCAAATTTTTATATAATTATTCAGAACCAGCGCCCCAACACTATCAATAGCGGACCGAACCGCCGCCAGTTGAGTTACTATGCTCTCACATTCACGTTCATCGGCAATCATCTTCTGAAGACCGCGTATCTGTCCCTCTATCCGCTTGAGGCGTTTTACTATTGCCTCCCTTGACACTTCTAGCTTTTCTTCCCTCACCATTGCATCCTCCATGAATACTGCGTCCATTACAATTAAATATGATACTCTGTTATTCTACCTTACTATCGTATAAATTCCAAGATAGCCTATTGACATCAGGAATTAGAAGTGATATGCTATACCCCAGTAGGGTATCTTCGGCTTAGTTGCCCTAATATTACCTTGAATTGCCCGACTTGCTCCATAGTCGGGCAATTCGATTTTCTCACTGTATAGAAGCATTACTGCGCCAGCAGAGACAATCATTCACCATGCCGCGCCGGATAATAAGAAATGCGCCCGATGTATCACCGGACGCATAAAATGGACTTAATAAGGGACACCGTGCCTGTTTTTCTTATTTATCTTCCCCCAGCCACGTCGTGGCGTGTTCAGTATTCAGACTAATCGCGCTGAAACTATAGGGTTTATCGACTCTCCTGGTTATCAGCGGACAATGTACCAGTCCTTTCGGGGCGACGACCACCGTGGGAGTATCGAATACATGGATTTCCTGTTCCTCGCCCATCGCTATCTCGATTTCCGCCCCCAAATAGTCCGGGTTAGCAGGGTCGAGTCCTACAAAGAGCAGGACTTCATCATTGGGATGTACGTGCGGGTCTTTTTCATGCCATTTGCCGAGTCCGGTGTGAAACGCCCAGGTGAAATTCAATTTGAATCCCTCCATATCCTTACCGCTCCACCAGGCGATATAGTCGGCATTTCCTCCCGATTTGCGGTTTATATCACGTAAATCCAGTTTTTTAACCAGGTGCCCGTATTTCGACTCTGTTTGAGTAAGTTGGACGCCTGCAGATACCTGCTCGGTCTTGTGTTCGCCGCTGAGAGAGATTGCCAGGAAACCGAAAGGTCTATCTACTTTCCTGGATACCAGAGGACAGTGCGGGACTCCCGGGGGAAGAACGACGACGGTCGGTGAGTCGATGACGTGCTTTTCCCCCTCCTCCCCCATCGATAATTCGATTTCCGCCTCTAAGGTATTCGGGTTACCATAGTCGAGACCCGTAAAGACCAGGCATTCGCCGTAAGGATGCACATGACAGACACCTCCGTCGCCGCCCCAGGCGCCCAACTGCCTGCGGTATCCCCACGCAAAACTTACGTTCAGCCCCTCCAGGTCCGCCCCCACCGGCATGGTCATATGTTCGCCGTTGCTTGCTTCATATTTCAGTTTTTTCACCAGGTGGCCGTATTTCGTGTCAGCCATTTTAATATTCTCCTTTGTTGATTTACCCCTAAGGTAAATACCCGCTCTTACCTCTCCCGCCGTGGCCCCAGGGGCGAACCACCGCGAATATCCAGGGTTTATCCTGCTTGTTAACGATTACGGGACAGTGCGCGTGTCCTTTGGGTTGTATGGCCACCGATGGCGTGGTAATGACGTGTTTCTCCATTTCCTTACCCATGTACATCTCGACCTCTGCCCCCAGGTCACTCAGGTCATCACAGTCGGCTCCCATAAAAAGCAGGAACTCGGTATAGGGATGTACGTGTGGCTTATCGGGTACCGGGCCGAACCTGTAAGGTGCTTTGTTCATGCTTTCGTACGACATGTGAAACTCGAAATCCTTACCGTGAATCTCTGTGATGGCTCCGTCGTGAGTGTCCTGGTTAAGCGGGCCGTAGTGCCAGGGGCCGTTTCGCGTAAAGGCCAGGTGCTGGACATTTTCCCTGAATTTTGAGCGCATGAAATCAGCCGGTTTGGGAGGCCTGTCGTCTAAAGGTACCGGCGTCGCCTTCAATTCCGGGGCTAAGGAAATCGTCATAAATATAAACCGGTCGTCCATTCTCCCGATGGTTGCCGGAAAATGCGGTGTACCTTTGGGAACAGCCACCGCCGTTGCCGTGGTAACCATGTGCTTTTCTTTTTCCTCGCCCAGATATAGCTCGACTTCCGCTCCCAGATAGCCCATGTCGTACGTGTCGGTCCCCATCCATATCATGACCTGGTCGAAATCATGCACCTCTGCCCCGTAGGGCGCCTGGCCCATGTGGCCGGCTGCCCAGTACGCTCCGTATTGGATATTGAGGTTGTAGCCGAGAAATTCGCCGTTCATCTCGGTTCCCTGTCGGCACAAGCCCGGTCCGTAATCCTTAAAAGAGAAACTTTTAATCAGGTGCCCGTATTTCGTCTTTGCCATTTTCAGTGCTCTCCTTTCCTCCGTTTGAGAAAAGTATAGCGCTTCATTTAACTATCTGCAACGCTTCCCGAAAAGTGAGTTGTGGGTGATAGCCCGGCTATCTATTTCTGCACCTGCCCGGAAAAGTGCTATAATCGGTTCGGTTGCTTTTCCTAATAAATCCACGGAGGTAAAACATGAAAGTACTGGTTTTGGGAGGCAGCGGACTTTTCGGACGCAAGACATGCCTTCACCTGCTCCGGGACAAGGCCGTAGCCACGGTCGTATCCATGGACATCATGCCGCCAAAAGAATGGTTCCTGAAGTCCATCGAGGGATATACGGATAAGTTCCATTTCACCCGGGGGGATGTCTCCCAGATTGAGGATATCCTGAATGCCATGAAAATATATTCCATTGACAAACTGGTCAACTGGGCCTTTTTTATGGGCGACCAGATTGAAACCAATCCACGACTGGCCGTAAAGATTAACGCACTGGGTATGAGCAATGCCTTCGAGGCGGCCAGGCTCATGGGGGCCTCGCGAGTTATCTACGCCAGCTCGGAGACTGTCTACGGGCCGCAGGACGAATACGGAGATAGAGAGGTAACCGAAGACGACCGTTTGCTTCCCAGCCATTCCTACGCCCTGTGCAAACGCCTGGCCGAGGTAACCGCCGGACAATATACCGAGCAGTACGGCATGAGCTTCACCGGTTTACGGCCGACCATCGGATTCGGGTACGGAGCATATTTCCCACCCGGAGCCAAATGGTTCTCGGACGTCATATCACTGCCGGCTATAGGCGAACCGGCCTCTTTCGAGGTGGACGGCACGAGTTTAATCTCCCCCGTTTCCTCTGACGATTTGGCGGAGTTTACGAGGATTCTGCTGCATGCCAGGTCGTCCAGATACCCGGTATACAACGTCGGCGGACCCCCCGCCAGCATGATAGACGTGGCCGATGCGGTACGGAAATACATACCCGATGCCAAAATCGAGTTCGGCCAGCAAAAACCGGCACTCGGGCGGCGCGGCCTGCCGTGGAAAGTCAGCACCGCACGGGCTAAAGAGGAGTTCAACTTCTCCTGCATGCCGCTGGAGAAGGCGGTACTGATACATATCAACGACGCCAGGTTAGAAGCAGGGCTGGAGCCGATAAAAGTATGATAATGTCATTGTCGGGCTCTGACCCGACAATCCAGTATTCTGGATTCCCGCTTTCGCGGGAATGACAACGGAATGACGCTATTTTCTTTTCTTTAGCCGTTCTCGCTTGGCCATGCACTCTTTAACCGACAGCGCCACATCCTCGGCGCCGAGACCGAAGTGAGTTTTAAGCTCGTCTACTTCCGGCATGATTCTGCCGGACTGGCTGAACTCATCCTCAATGCCGACTCTTATCAGGGGCGCCGGCGAATATTCGGACAGGACCGTAGCCACGGCTTCCCCCAGACCGCCGATGATGCTGGCGTTTTCGGCGGTGACAATAGCCCCGGTCTCCTCGGCCGCTTTGATTACCGCCTCGTTATCCAGGGGCTTTATAGTGCTCATGTTGATTATCCTGACGTCAATCCCTTCCTTCTCTAAAAGCTCGCCGGCCAGTATCGATTCCGTCAGCATATAGCCCGTGGCGATAATGGTGGCATCCTTTCCGTCTTTGACCATATAGCCTTTACCTAAATCGAAAGGATAGTCATCCGTGAATATTCTCAGGGGCGGTGGGCTGGCCTCTATTTTCAGGAATACCGGCCCGATGTATTCGGCGATAGCCATCATGGCTTTCTCGGCCTCGACAACATCGGCGGGGTCGACGATAACGAGATTAGGCATGACGCGCGTGATACCGATTATTTCTATATGGTTGTGAGATATGCCCGGCTCTCCCCAGGCCCCTTCCCTGCCCAGCAGCTTAACGTTGAAACGGTCCTGTAGAATACTCTGCCTTATCTGGTTGCAGGCACGGCTGACCACCGCGAAGGCGAAGCTGTGAATGAACGGCACGAACCCTTCCGCGGCCAGTCCGGCGGCAACGACCGCCCCGTTCGCCTCGGCGATACCGCACTCAATGACCCTCTCCGGGGCATTCTCGTTGAACCAGCCCAGGCCGGGAAATCCCATGTCCTCCAGGACGGCGATTATCCTGTCGTCCTTTTCAGCCGCCTTCATCATCCCGTTGTTAACGCCATCGGCAACCACGGCCCGTTCGCCTATTTTTACATATTGACTATACTTTGCCATATTTAGCTCTCCCTTCCTGTACGCCCCGGCTTATCACCTCACCCCGGCCGATATGAGTATGCATTGCCTCCCAATGCGGGACGCCGTGTCCCTTGACCGTATGGGCAATGATACACTTCGGTCTGCCGTCGCCATACAGATTGCTGGCCAGGTCCAGTACGTCAACAATCTCTCTCAGGTTGTGACCGTCAATCTCGGTAACCCACCAGCCGAAGGACTTCCACTTATCGATAAACGGCTCTATCTGCATTATCTCATTGGTCGGACCATCGAGAGAGAATTTATTATAGTCGACGATATTTATGAGATTATCCAGTTTATATTTCGCGGCGAACATGGCGGCTTCCCATACCTGGCCTTCATGACATTCGCCATCGCCGAGAATGCAGTAAGACCGGTAGAGAGGGTTATACCGGGTTATGTATCTCGGCATAAGAGAGCTCTGGGATGGCGGCTGTCTTAAGACCTTGAATTTTTCTGCCAGGGCCAGACCGGCGGCAAAGGACAGTCCCTGCCCCAGCGAACCGCCGGAGTAATCAATACCCTGGGTACACCAGCGGTCGGCGTGACCCTGCAGCGGTGAGCCGTAACGGTAATAAGTGGTCAGAGTCTCTCTGGGGAGCACTCCCAGCTCCACCAGGATGGCATAGATGGCCTCACAGCAATGTGCCTTGGAAAGCACCAGTCTGTCTCGTTCCGGCCAGTCGCAGTTTTTGGGGTCGATTTTCAGGTGATGGAAATAGAGGGCGGTAACGATTTCGACCAGCGACATCGTCCCGCCGGCGTGTCCCATCTGGCTGGCATCAAATATGGTGAAGATGTTTCTGCGGACGATATCAGCCTTTTCCTCGAGTTCACTGATTAACTTTTCGTCGTGTGCCATTTCTTTCGCCCTTCCGTTGCTATATTCACTGTTTTCAGCGTCAGTTTGCTGCCGCATCTCGGGCAGGTATTGTTATAGAATCCCAGTACCGTCTCTTCCGACGGTATCGCGCGCATGTAAAGTCGCCTCTTTATCTCCTCCCCGAAATACAGCAGCATATTACATTTACCGCAGTTAATCTTCTCCGTCATTGACGACCTCGCTTTCCTGATACAATTTTTAAGGTTTTACCAGTATCTTTATCGACTTGCCCGTTTTGTGAGTTTCAAATACCTTCTTGATATCGTCAAGGGGGATGATGTGCGTGATAAGAGGCTCCAGGTCAAGCTTGGGCAGTAGATTCAGAGCCCGGGGGAAGGAATAAGGAGATGTGAAGATAGCGCGAATAGTCAACTCTTTAGAGTACATATAAGAAGGCGGTACGCCAACCTCGGCGTCCCTGGGATAGACCGCCGCCCAGAGTATGGTGCCGCAATAATCAATAAGGGAGAGGGCCTGCTTGGCGGCGTCGAGACTGCCGCTGGCTTCGATAACGGTATCAAAGCCCCTGCCATCGGTCAGCTCTTTACCTATTTCCTCCAGGTTTTCTTTGAAGGGGTCCACCACCACATCGGCCCCCAGCTTTTTGGCGAGCTGCCTTTTCTCGGCTACCGGTTCGGAGACAAGAACCCTGGCGGCCCCCGACTTAAGAGCCAGCTCCAGGCATAAGAGACCAATAGTGCCGGCCCCGGATATTGCTACGGAGCAACCCGGGTGGATATTGGCTACATCAGCCGCATGGACGGCCACGGATACCGGCTCGAGAAGGGCTCCCATCTCAAGGCTGATGTCATCGGGGAGGGCATACACGGCCTGCTCATTGTAGATAGCATACTCGGCATAAGCCCCCGAGGAATGATGCGGCCTCCGGCAGAAGTGCTCCATCTTGTTACGGCAATAGTAGCAGGCCCCGCAGGGACTCCGGAAATTGCAGGCTACCCTCTGGCCTACCTTATAATTTTTAGTGTTTTCACCGACGGCCGCTATTGTCCCCGAGGCTTCATGCCCGATGATTCTGGGCTCACCGCTCATTTTGGTGGTTACAAGGCCGAAGCGTCCTTCCAGTATCTCAGGGTCGGTGCCGCATAACCCGCAGTAGGCTACCTTTACCTTGATTTCGTCCGGGCCCGGTTCCGGTTCAGGCCATTCTTCCACGTTGATATTGCCCGCTCCTCTGATTACGGCTGCTCTCATTGATTATCTATCTCCTTACGAGTTATTGCTCGAATTAGCCGGTGACAATCTTCTGATATACCTATTTTCTGAACCTTATCTCGGTAACGATACCACCGACAGCGCCGGTATCCATGTAGGCGAACCCTCTACCTTCGAGGTTCGCGCTGGTGATGACCTTAACTCCCTGTTTGACCAGCTTATCCATCTCGGCGGTAACATCATCGACGAGATATCCGATGTGATGAAGACCCTCGCCGTGATTATCCAGAAATTCCTGCAAAGCCGATTCCCCACCGGAAGGCTGGAGCAGTTCGAGCTCTGAATCCCCAATCCTGGCATTACTGATTTTTACCTTCCACTCGCCAGGTTTGCCGTGAAGCTCGCCCTTGAACGATACTTCAACGTAAAGCGGTCCGTTCGGCATTCCAAACGGCCCGATGCCCAATGACGACAAATACTCGATTGTTTTTTCCATGTCCTTCACTATCACGCCCACATGATGATAATTCTGGATATTAAAGGGTGAGTTTTCCAGTGTCTTTTGTTCCACGGTAACTCCTTTCGTAATTATCTTCCAGGATATGGCTCGGTGAGCCGTGCGGCCGTACCTGATTGTACTCCTTCCGCCACTGCTCAATCAATATTTTGGCTTCGGCTTCCCTGGTTAAAAGAAGTGCTGACTATCTATTCACTTTCAGGGCATCTTTGAAGCTGGAAACGCCATGCATGCTCCCATGATTGGGGTTAAGGATTTTAAAAAGTCGCAGGCTTCGCGGATTAAGTCTGCTCTGGCCGTCCCGCAGAATCCGGATGCTCTGAAGAGATAGCGGATTGCACGCTGGGGTCACTATAGATATGGCATTTGACCCGTTGCTTCCCTAATTACCTTTGCCTCTGGCACGACTTTCGAGCAAATATCCATGGCCTCAACACAGCGCGTGTGGAATCGGCAGCCGGGGCGCAAGCCAGCAGCCAGGGTCAGCAGCCATCATGTCATCAGCGCCTTCAAAGCGTCTTCATCAGTTATTACAATACGGCGGCGCTCCAGCCTGATTGCCCTTTTCTCCTCCATGATTCTGAGCGACCTGTTCACCACTACCCGGCTGGTACCCACCATGTCTGCCAGGTCCTGCTGTGTAAAACGCGGTAAAAGGTCCCCTCCCACGGCGGTGGCTTGCTTAAGAATCAATCTGGCTAACCGGCTCATAACCTGGTCGAACGACAAAACCTCTACCAATGACGAATCACGGCGAACCCTGGCGGCTAGAACCTTGGCCGCATTTAGAGCTACCGTTGAATATTCAGTAAAGACAGTCTGCATATCCTTTTTTCTTATTACGTAGAGATTTACCGACGTCATCGCCACCATATTGGCGGAACTCCCACCGCCATCAAAAGTAGACACATCATTTAAGGACTCCCCTTTGGAAGCTATATTTAGAATCTGCTCTTTCCCGTTAGCCGACCTTTTGTACACCTTCACCGTGCCCGAGATAACAAAATACATATAATCCGACTGTTCGCCTTCGATCAGAAAAATATTCCCTTTTTCCACCGTTTTCTCAAAGGCAATATACTTCTTAACCGCCTCAAGCTCGCTGTGGCTCAAGCCATTAAAGTAATTAATTTGGGCCAGTACCACCATGCTGATTGCCATATTACCCACCCTCAGAGTATATTTTTATCCCTGTTTGCACATCCTCTAATGAGTACAATGTAGGCAACTTGATTGATTTTGTCAAGATACATTAAATACCAGGCATGATAGCACTATAGTGAAAGTACGACTTCGGGCAATCCTCAGGCTATATTACATAACCAAAGTTACACTATAGCCAATGTCACACTGTAACTATTGATATTGCGCGCTCAATATTTAATGCTTTTAAATAATAATGGGGCTCTAAAACACAAGAAGGATTGGTTTTTCAGTCCCACCCGGAGTACGATACTCACCCATCGGTATATTACGTGGATATATGGCGAAAAGGAGTATAAGAAAATGGCGTTGCGCCAGTGGATGGTAACACATGAGTGGATGGTGAAATACACCCCACAGACAGAGTGGATAGAACGGCGGGGCATGCTCGTCTGGATTGCGGAGGTTTTTACTTCAATCGGCGCCGGTCTTTACCTGGTATCATTATTCTATAATAGCGTACTGGGTATGTTTATAGGCTGGCTTATTATCATATTTCTAAAGATGCTCCCCCACTTAATTTATCTTGGCAAGCCATTGAGCTTCTGGCGGGCATTACCGCCCTTTACCAAGGCCTGGAGAACTTCCTGGATTGCTCGGGGTATGATTTTTACCATGCTATTCCTGGGTTTTGCCCTTGTACACCTTGTCCTGGCCCACTTTTTACCGTCAACAGGCTGGGAGATTGCGTTCAAGATATTAGGCGGCATAGCAGCCTTTTCTGCCGGCATATATAGTGGCTTCGCTCTGAACTGCTGCCGGAGCGTTCCGTTCTGGAATTCGGCCCTGCTACCTCTGGTATTCATCTTAGCCGGCATTGCCGATGGGTTTGCTCTAATCATGGCCATCGGCTTGGGCAATGCTCAAATCGATATTCTTTCCGCTGAAGCGGGCAGCCGCATCCTGCTAATCGCCAACACCATCATCGTAGCCGCCTATCTGGGGAAAGCCATTTATGCCTCAAAGACAGCCAGGCACTCAGCGATGCTGCTGCTACGTGGTAATCTTACCGTGCCCTTCTGGGTTGGTGTAGTAGCCTTCGGCATAATCATACCGTTAGCTATATCGGTCTCCGGTTACTTTAACGGTGACGCATCAATTCCCCTGTTAATCGTTGCCATTGCTCTGCACATGACAGGCGCTTTTGCTCTCAAGTACTGCTTGTTAAAAGCAGGTATACATACCCCCATACTCCCGGTCAGAACGTCTGCATCTACATGATTACATCTTATGGGCTTATGTCTGTAAGATAGTCTCACGACTAAGTGCCTTACTAGAGA
This sequence comes from Dehalococcoidales bacterium, assembly GCA_034430675.1. Lineage (GTDB taxonomy): Bacteria > Chloroflexota > Dehalococcoidia > Dehalococcoidales > RBG-16-60-22 > JAFGPF01. Next base: position 4,913 of record DAOUEB010000051.1, on the reverse strand, counting down.
AAATTGCAACAGAATATCAAAATAGGATTGACAAAGCTTTTTATAGGTGATGACATTGTATCTATAGTTACAATATAACATATATTACATAGTACTGTAGGATACATTATGACAAATGTTACAATACTATTCAATCTGATCAATAATTCGGGCTCATTCATTATGTTGCCACATATAGACAGGAATGGAGAATAACGAACGATGAGATGGGGAATGGTCATAGACTTAAGCAAGTGCATGAGGTGTCATGGTTGCGTGGCCGCCTGCAGGGTTGAGCACTTCCTCCCTCTGGGCGTAACCTGGCCGAGATTGATTGCCTGGGAAGAGATAGCCGGGGAAGAGACAACATACCCGGTGCGGTGTAATCAATGTAAAGAAGCACCGTGTGTAAAGGTCTGTCCTACCGGGGCCACCCAGCAGCGCGAAGACGGCATTGTCTGGGTTGACCAGGACAAGTGCATCGGCTGTCGATACTGCATCATCGCCTGTCCCTACCAGAACCGGACTTTTCTCTCCAAGGATAAGGACACGGGATATTTCCCCGGTTACGAACTGACCGACTTTGAGAAAGCCGGTAAGCGGTTATACCCCCACACCACCGGCACGACCGAGAAGTGCAATTTCTGTATGGAAAGGATTGATGCCGGGCTGGCCAAGGGACTCAAACCGGGAGTGGACCGCGAAGCCACTCCTGCCTGCGTCAACACCTGCCCGTCCCGGGCACTTACCTTCGGTGACCTGGATGACCCCGACAGCGAAGTAAGACAGCTGATAAGAGATTTTAAGGGATTCCAGCTTCATCCCGAATATGATACTGACCCGTCGATATATTATATCGACAAGGGGTGGAGAGGAGTCTAAAAATGGTGTTACGGCAGTGGATGGTAACACACGAGTGGATGGTAGAACCCACCCCGCAGACAGAGTGGATTATGCGAAGAGGTATACTGGTCTGGATTGCTGAGGTGTTTACCTCACTTGGCGCCGGACTTTATTTAATATCACTATTCTATAACAACCTGTGGGGTATGGCTGCTGCCTGGCTTATCATAATGTTCTTAAAAGTTCCGCTACACCTTATCTACTTCGGCAGACCGTTGAGGTTCTGGCGCACATTAATCCCCATTACTGACTCCTGGAAGACGTCGTGGTTTACCAGAGGCATCAATTTCACAGTCTACTTCGGTAGCATTGTTTTTATACAAATCCTTGTTACCTACTTCTTCCCGGGTACAGGCTGGGATATTGCCTTGAGGGTATTAGGCGGAGTATTTGCCTTTCTCGTCGTCATATACAGCGGCTTTATCACGAGCTACTGCAAGAGCATTCCGTTCTGGAATACAGCTTTGATACCCCTGATTCTGCTTTTTGCCGGCGTCACCGATGGGTTTGCCCTGATGCTGGCGGTCGGTATGGCCGATGCTTCGGTTGGCATTATGGCAGTGGAGTTCGGCAGTCGCATCCTGCTGACCGTCAATATCATTCTTATGGCAGTCTTCCTGTGGAACGCCACCTACACCTCGAGAACAGCCAAGTACTCAGCGATGCTGTTGCTAAAGGGCAGTCTCGCCAGCCTCTTCTGGGTGGGCGTGATTGCCGTCGGTTTAATTATACCGTTAGCCATATCGGTCTCCAGCATCTTTGCCGATGAAGCCTCGGCTCCACTATTAATCAGTGCTATTGTATTGCACACGATAGGCGCTGTTACTCTCAAATATGTCCTGCTGAAATCCGGCGTACATAATCCCATACTGCCGGCAATAACGTCTGCTTACCATTAGACTGGATAATTATAGTAACGGGTTGAAGGAGTTAGAGAAGATGGGTGAAAAGAAAATCGTAAAAACCACCTGTAAGGGTTGTCACGGAGGTTGCGGCGTTCTGGTTACCGTTGAGGACGGCGTTATTACCCACGTAGAAGGAAACCCGGAGACTCCAACCGGAGGCACGATGTGCGCCAAGGGATTATCCGCTTTACAGCATGTTAACAACCCCTACCGGCTTAAATATCCCCTGAAAAGGACTGGCAAAAGAGGGGAAGGGAAGTGGCAGAGGATAAGCTGGGACGAGGCGCTTGACACCATCGCCGAAAAGATTGATGAAACCCGAGAAAGATACGGTCCGCACACAATCGCCGTATCCCAGGGAACAGGCCGGGGTTGTAACCGGTATATTCACCGATTAGCCAGGTCTATAGGTTCCGCCAACACCATAACCCCCGGCTATATCTGCCACAGCCCAAGGCTAGGCATATATGGACTGGTAACCGGCTACGGCCGGCTTTATTGTGACTATCACGGCTGGGGAGGAGAATACCCCAAGACGCAAATTGTATTAGCCAAGCAACTGGAAATAAGCAGTGCCGATGGTGAAATGGCATACTACTTCCTGAAATCCCTGGACCATGTAAAAAATCTAATTGTGATTGACCCCAGGGCAACAGCCATGACCTCAAGGGCAACCCTGTGGCTGCAGCTCAGACCTGGTACCGATGCTGCCCTGCTCCTGGGCATGATGAATGTAATCATCAGCGAGGGACTCTACGACAAAGAGTTTGTCGAGAACTGGACCTACGGCTTTGAAGAATTAAAGGAAAGAGTTCAGGAATATCCTCCGGACAAGGTGTCTGAAATCACCTGGGTTCCTGAAGAAAAGATTATTCAGGCGGCTCGCCTGTTTGCCATAGATACCCCGGGCACCATTCAGGTCGGCAGTTCTTTAGAGAGGCAGGCTAACTGCGGCCAAACCGTGAGAGCGGTAGTAGACTTACTAGGGATAACCGGCAATATTGAAAGACCGGGCAGCATGATGAGCTGGGTCCTGCCGCCTACCGGACTGATAGAGGACTTCATCTTTGAAGTCCCAATAACTGATGAAATGAAAAGCAAAATAAGGGGAGGCGATATATATAGAATGGGCGCTGCCCGCACCTCCCACTCCGATACCGTTATCAAGGAAATAGTGGAGGGACATCCCGATAGAATAAGGGTGTGGATTGCTATAGCCGGCCAACAGATAGTCCACCTGGCCAATACCAAGTATGTGATTCAGGCATTTGAAAAAGGAGACACTTTCCTCGTCCAACTTGACCATTTTTTGGGGCCGCAGGCAGAATACGCTGACATTGTGCTGCCAGCAGCCCACTGGCTGGAGATGGATGACATTTTTGATATGCATCCTCGCTTCATGATTGAAGCCATAAACAAGTGTGTAGAACCCCCGGGTGAGGCCTGGCCAGATAATAAGGTAGCTCTGGAGATAGGTAAAAGGGTTGCCCCGGAGCACTGGCCCTGGAATACCGTTGAAGAGATGCTGGACTATCAATTGAGAAGGGGGAATATTACCTGGAAGGAATTCAGTGAGCAGGCAGTTTACGCCTGTACAGGGAAAGACCAACTCTACTATAAATACAAGACTGATTACTGGAGGCAGGGAGGGGGCTTCCCCACCCCGACCGGAAAGCTGGAACTGTATTCAACTGTCCTGAAGGGGATGGGGTATGACCCACTACCACAATTCGTGGAGCCCGGTGAAAGCCCCGTTTCGACACCGGAACTGGCTAAGGAATATCCTTACGTCCTCACCACCGGTTACCGTCAGCCCTTCTACTTCCTCAGCCAGTACCGAAATATCCCCTGGCTGAGAAGCTTCGGGGTTTACCCGGTTGCTCAAATTAACCCTGAGACAGCCAAGAAGCATGGAATCAAGGATGGTGACTGGATGTGGATTGAATCACCAAGGGGCAGAATCAGACAGGTAGCCCGGGTGTTCCCCGGCATTGGCCCCCGCGTGGTTATGGCGACAGGCAACTGCTTCTACCCTGAGGAGCCTGGCCCGCTTCACGGGCTCTTAATATCCAGCCCCGATGTCCTGACTTCCAATGAACACTTTGACCCGATGTATGGTGCTCCTGACCTCACCTGCTTACTGTGCAAAATATATAAAGTGGAGAAGAAGGATATGAAGGACCTGCCTAAAGGGGCATACCGGCTTCAAGGGTACGAAGGAGACATCGGCACGGTTCCCCTGGGACAAGAAGGGAAAATACGGGGAAAAAGTAAGAAGTGAGTAGCATAGATTGGAAGATACCGAAAAATTTGATGTCATTATTGTTGGGGCCGGGCCCGCTATTATCAGGGATAATAAGAGGGTTTACCAGAACCCGGTGTGGCGAGCTATTATCTGGTTTATCTCCAGAGCCATGAACAAGCGGCACCGGGAAAACTGGCCTAAGGCTCTCCTCGCCAGCTACACCATCCCGGAAGTGCGTGAAATCCTCAGCCGGTCAAGGCTCAGGGATTGCCGAATAAGCAGTGACTTCGTTTTTATCGATTTGTGCATTGAATCGCGATGGAAATGATACTAACACTTCTCCAGGAATGAGAGTATAATGAAAGACTGAGGAATTGAAGTCTGATGATTGAAAATATGTATTTATGTCATCAATGCGGAAATATCTTCAGGTTACCACTGACCTGTAGCATCACGCCGGAGAAAAAAGAGGTGAAATGCCCGCAGTGTGGGAGTTCTCAAATCAGAGAATTGCCCTCCTGGGTGCCGACGGGTTCCGATTTATCTGAGGGACCATCTACATGGCAATATGAATGTCAGCAGTGTAAGGGCAGATTCAAGCTACCGGTGCCCAGCAGCCCTTCACAGGAGAAAGAAATAATATGCCCCGCATGTGGGGGCAAGCACATTCACAGGTTGACCCTTACTGGCTTTGAGCCTCTATACTGTGGCTGATAGTAGACCGTCTGAGGCCGTGAGCCTTGTCATCTGCCTGCCTCTCTTATTAAAAGGTCGACCATACCCTTCCTTTTCGCGTCATAACATAGCTGTACATACGAATTCTAGGCGGCTCCGTCAAGATACGCGGATACATTCCATCTACCTTCTGTCGTATTTCCGAT
>DAOUEB010000050.1:0-10868 GCA_034430675.1 Dehalococcoidales bacterium | reverse complement strand
TCAACGCAGCCGCCGCAGTACCAGCACTCTTCCGGGTAAACGACTATCGGAGGTTTTTTCTTCTCCGGGTTGGGCATCATAACGTCGGTGGGGCAAACCTCCACGCATAGATTACAGCCGATGCATATTTCCGGGTTGAACTCCACTGCCTTGTTCGGCGTCGGCGGATTGGGCACCATTTGCCTGGGGTCGGCTACCGGCTCCGGTGCTGTTCTGGCGTACTCGGCCGCATGTCTGCCGGCGTCCGGCGACAAATCTCTATTGACACCTTCGGTAATCACCCTGTTATAAATAGGGGAGATTGATAGAGCGGGGAGAAGAAATAGTGGGGCGGGGTTTTATCCCTTCTGAGTATCAGGAGTTGGCTGAAAAGTACAAGCCTCTGCTGGTACTGTATCCAGAAATTCAGGACGGTCAGGAACGTAAAGACCATTATCACCCCATTGGAGAGAGACCGGGCAAGCGGCCGCTGGATCAGGACTACCACCCCAGGGATATACGTCTGGTCCTCGACCGTGTATGGCTGCGGGAGTTGAAGGGCATCGCACCCCGGGAAGAGGTGCTGAAGGTAATGAGCGAGAACAGTGTCGACTACATAGACCTCATTGACCTGGGAGGTCCCAAAGACGTCGACAAGTTCTGGCGCGAGTATGCCGGAGTCCGTGACAAAGACAACAACCCGGATTACCGCAGGAAAGTCTACGCGCGGGTAGCCAGGGGGGACAACTGGTTTAAGGACTATATATCCATCCAGTACTGGATGGCCTATTTCTTTGATGACTGGGCGAACGTTCACGAGATGGACTGGGAGATGGTCGCCGTGATACTGAAGAAAACGGATGCAATCGAGCAGCCGGCGGCCTGTATCTATAACGCTCACGTCGGGTCTTTTCGCAAGCCCTGGAAGGATGTGGATAAGGTCGACGATGCGGAGAACAGGAGTCCCGTCGGGCTGCACCCGGTGGCTTATATCGCCAACGGCTCCCACGCGGCGTACTTTTCCGAATATCCCCCTCATTTTAACGTGACGGAACCCTACCTCAAGGGTGCCCTGAAAACGGTGCTCCGTGCCGCTAACGTAGCCATGGAATTCTGGGACTATGTCCCCCGCTTTGACGAGGGGGTGCGATATTTTCCGGAGGTGGAAGTAATCCCCGAGCCGGGTGAGCGGGATGCCGCGACCGGAGAGCGGCGCTGGTCCGGGAAATGGCGCTGGTTAAATTTCAAAGGCAACTGGGGGTCGCCGGTGGAGCTGTCTTTCCGCGAAAAAATCATCGCCGGCATTCCGCTGGTCGGCCGGCTTGCCCGATTCTTCTCGAAGCCGTTGCGTGAGGCCGGCCCGAAAGGGCCGAATACCAGGGGGCTGTGCTGGGAAGAGCCGCTTCTCTGGGCCGACCTGCATTGCTTCAAAGCCGAGGACACGAGCCCCTGGCTTCATAAACAGGGATAAGCCCGTTAATCCCATGCAAACAGAACCGATAGAGTTTTTGTGGGTAATTTTGTCTTGTGATATACTCGAATTAGGGGGTATATAATTTGATTTTAATATTGGGGAACCCCCGATGGAGTAGAGGGAAAAGTGGACAGTACCATAACTAAAGCTCAGCAGCTAGCTGAAAAAATAATACAGAATGTTGAAGAGGTCATGGTCGGTAAGACGGAAGCGGTACAACTGGCGGTAATCGCTTTAATCAGTCAGGGGCACCTGCTTATCGAGGATGCCCCTGGGGTCGGCAAGACCATGCTCGCTCGGAGCCTGGCAAAATCGATAAATTGCAGTTTCAAGAGGATTCAGTTCACGCCCGATATGCTGCCGGGTGATATTACGGGTGTCTCGATATATAACCAGAAGATTAGCGACTTCGAGTTCCGCCCCGGTCCGATAGTGGCCCAGGTGGTGCTGGCGGACGAAATCAACCGGGCCACACCCAAGGTACAGTCGGCCCTGCTGGAAGCCATGGAGGAGAGGCAGATTACCGTGGACGGTGTCACCCGTAAAATGCCGTCGCCTTTCCACGTTCTGGCCACCCAGAATCCCATAGAATACGAAGGTACCTTCCCTCTCCCGGAGGCGCAACTGGACAGGTTTATGCTGCGGATAAACATCGGCTACCCCGCTCTCTCCGAAGAAATAGCTATAGTAGAGAGGCAGCAGTATATCCATCCTATCGAGCGAATCGGCCATGTCGTGGATGCCTCCGATGTTTTGATGCTTCAGGAAACGGTGAAGAAGATTTACGTGGACGACCTGGTCAAGCAGTACATAGTATCGCTGGTAGAGGCGACCCGCCATCATCAGTCGATATTTCTCGGGTCTTCCCCTCGCGGCTCGCTGGCCCTTTTCCGCACGGCTCAAGCCCGGGCCCTGCTGCAGGGACGCGATTTTGTCTTGCCTGATGACGTTAAGGCCCTGGCCGAACCTGCCTTAGCTCACCGTTCTTTAATATCTTTCGCAGGCCAATCGCGGGGTAAAGACAGCCGGGCTCCTATCGCCGAGATACTGGAGACAGTCCCCGTACCGGGAGCGCTCCCCGACCGATAAAGATGGCCGACGGGACAGTATTATAAGGCTCGCTCTCCGCGGGTAAAAAGGTATGAAAATCCGATTAGCTCTCATTATTATTCCCCTTCTCACCCTGGCGGTAGCTTTAGCCGGAGGTTTTACTCTGCTCTGGCGTTTCTTTATCTTCCTGGTGGTGCTGCTGTTGCTCAGTTATCTGTGGTCGCGTCTGAGTATCCGAGGCATTGACGGCCGGGTTGAAAAATTGTCCTCTCGCTACCAGGTCGGTGAGCATTTTGAAGAGGAGTTTACGGTAGTTAATCGCGGCCGGCTCCCCACTCCTTTGATTGAAGCGCGGGAAGATACCGATTTACCCGGCTACCGGAATACGGTAACTTTCAATCTTTCCTCGCAGAGCTCTCATACCTGGCGTACCGAAGTCTACTGTCGGCGACGGGGACAGTACAGCCTGGGCGCTCTCGCGGTAAAGGTAACCGACCCTCTCGGCTTCTTTCCCATGCAGCGGCATATCGGTGGGCGCCGGGATATCATCGTTTACCCGGCGACGCTGGAACTGCCTTTCTTCCCGGCCCTCCCCCGTCAGGAGCCTGGGGCAGGCTCGCGCCGCTGGCTGGTTAGTGAGGCTGGCCCCAATGCCTCCCGCGTGCGCGAATACGTCAGCGGCGACAAGCTCCGCCACATCCACTGGCCTACCACGGCTCATACCGGAAATCTCATGGTCAGGGAGTTTGACCCCGACCGTTCCAATTACGCTTTTAAGGAAATCTGGATTGTCCTTGATATGCATCGGGCTTCTCAACTGGGAGAAGGCGATGAGACAACCGAGGAATACGGCATCACGATAGCTGCCTCGCTGGCCAGGAAATACCTGGACAGCGGGAAACGGGTGGGACTGATAGCCGTGGGTGACCGCTCTTACCTTTTCCTCCCCGAAACCGGAGAAGAGCGCCTGCAACGTATTCTGCAAAACCTGGCCTTGATGAAGGCCACCGGTGAAATGCCCGTCGATACCCTGCTTACGTCCGTTGCGGAACGTTTTGACGCAGGCTCCGCCGTCATTATTATCATGCCTTCCGTAAATCCGGGGATAGCCGCGCCGATGCGCCACATCATCAACCGGGGTGCCATAGTAACAGCGGTACTGCTCGATTCCTTTAGCTTCGGCGGCGGGACCAGCCCGGCTAATGCTGCCCGCAGCCTTACTTCCAGCGGTTTTAATGTCTATGTCGTCAGGCGGGGAATGGAGATAGCGCGAGCGCTGGATAGTGGGTTGCCCTCTTCACGGATGCAATATTTTGGAGGAAAAGTGTAGAAGTGGCTGGCAGCGAGAGAAAGCAGGGAAAAACCCCGGTAACGGTGGCAATGTGGGGAAACATTTTATCCCGGTTGGGTAACCGGCAGGGGTTGGTAAACATTATTTTACTTTTCCTGGTTCTTGAGATTGCCGTCCTCTCCATAGAGCAAGCCCGGTGGATTACACCTCAGCCGCCGTTAACTCTTGTCCTTGTCTTATCAATGTTAACTGCCTGGCTGCTTGCCGGGAGCCGACTCCCCGGCGGGGTCGTGCATATCCTGGCGCTGGCTATCGGCAGCGGGGTAACGGCCTGGCAGGCGTATCGTCTGCCCGCGCCGGAAACTGTATCCTTCGCCGCGTTTCTCGTTTTTTTAACCTGGGTAGTGGGCTATGTCTCGACGTGGTTTGTTTTACGCAGGGAAAATGCCTGGGTGGCCGTCTGTCTGGGTGCCGTGGTTCTCCTGGTGAATTTAAGCAACCTCCCGGATAGGTATTATTTCTTCTTCGGCCTCTACTTTATCGCGGCTATATTCCTGATTACGCAGACCCGCATGGTCAGACAACATTACATATCGGGACGCGGCGCGGGCTTTCTCGGACGGGGCTTACTCTACCTTGTGACGTCACTGCTCTTACTGGTCATACTGGCGGTTTCCTTTGCCTGGGTGGTACCGGAGATGCGGGTTCCTCAGCTCCAGACGATGATAGCCACCAGGATGCTCTGGAAACAGGATATAGAGAAATCGCCGCTTAATTTTTTCGCCGCCGTGCCGGCGAAGCAGCCCTTAAGTACGAGCAGCGCACGCCGCGATTTGCTGTTTGATAAGGACTGGCATCGGGAAGACCATATTGATTTCGTGGTCAATTCCCAGCAACCCTCTTACTGGCGGATGCATATGTATGATACCTATACCTCTCAGGGGTGGGTAAACAGTCCGATTAGCGATCACATGCTGAAACAGGAGGTGCCCTGGGGTGATGCCGATGCACTTTCCGCCGGTAACACGGTAACCTACACGGTAACCACCAATATGATGACGGACACCCTGCTGACGGCCGGCAGCTTCGTATCTTCGGATACGCAGGTCCTGGTGCATGTCAGCGCCGGGGATGTTATCTCGGTGACGACGCCGCGTATTCTCGGTCCCGGCGAGCACTACACCGTTACCTCCACCGTCTTTTCGCCGTCGCCCGCCGATTTGTCCGGGGTCGGTGAAGATTATCCGCCGTCAATCGTGGAGCATTACCTCCAGCTACCTTCCCGTTTCCCCGAGGACATCAGGCTGTTGAGCGAGAACATAACCAGAGACGCGAGAACTCCTTATCAAAAGGTAATGGCAATAGATGACTACCTTTCCCGGATTCCTTATGAAGAAGAGATTCAAGCTCCGCCAGAGGGCACTGATGGTGTGGAGCATTTTCTGTTTACCCAGAAGTCGGGCTTTTGTCTCTACTATGCCTCGGCCATGGCGGTCATGCTCCGTTCCGTCGATGTGCCGTCGAGACTTGCCGTCGGTTATCTTCCCGGCGACCCCGGGGAGGGGGTTGGAGAGTATGTCCTCCGCGATAAACACTATCATGCCTGGCTGCAGGCCTATTTCCCGGGCTATGGCTGGGTGGACCTGGAGGTAACGCCCAGAAGTGCGGAAAGCGAGGTATCTGTCGAGACACCGTGGGTATTGGCCGGCACCATAGGGGAATATCCGCAATATGGCACCTGGCAGGTATGGCCGACACCGCTGATGTGGGACTGGCCGTACGATATTTCACCGGGTGAAGCCGCCCCAAAATCCGGAACTTTAAGGGGTACCTTTTCTTTTGCCGACGAACTGGGACAGGCCCTGCTTATTATTTTCGGCGGCGCTGTTATTATCATGCTCCTGATAACCCCGGGACTGGTATTCCGCTCGGCCTTTTATCGCTGGCTCTGGGGGGTGGACAGGGCGAACCTGGCCTCCAGGGTATATGACCGAATGTGCAGCCTGGCCTCGATGGTCGGACTGGGACCCAGGCCGCAGCAGACACCGCTGGAATTTGCCGCCGAGCTCGCCGTGGAGTTCCCCGAGCAGGCTAAATCCCTCGATGATATCGTCCGGGCCTATGTGGAGGACCGGTTCGGCCGTAGAGAGGGGAAGCCGGGGCTGTTCGAGGAGGCGGAAATTTTAAAGGCGCGGTGCGGTGTCTATAATAGTCTTCTCCAGCGGCTGGGTCCGGTCAAAAGACTGTTCAGCAGGCGTTTTTAGCTTCAAAAAGATGGTACCCCTGGGGCGACTCGAACGCCCGCACGCGGTTTAGGAAACCGCTGCTCTATCCACCTGAGCTACAGGGGCACGCTCTTAAATATTATTGTAACAACTCAACATGTGTCTGTGCAATAGGCAGCTATAAATCAGCGTAACAGGTCTCTCGACTTCAAGTCGGCGGCGACATCGCCGAGTTCCAGTTCACGCAGCTTCTTCTCCGTGGGCAGTCCGCTCTCAACGTCCCAGCCGCGCAGTTGGTAATACTCGCTCTTCAGGTTTTCGAAGTCGGCCCGGTCTATCCTGGCGCCCTTCCGGGAGACTACTTCGCCGTTTTTACCCGGAACGATGCAGTCGGGATTAAAAAACGTGAACTGTAATGGCTCGTCATGGAGGTGGTCTAAAAGCCTGTCTCCCTGTCTCCCTCCCCACCCCTGCCGGAGCAGTATTGCCCGTTCCAGGTTGAAAATTCTCTCGCCGATTTTATTAAGTCCCGCCTCGTCCGTTTCTTTACCTGTAATCGCGGAAAGTACCCGACTTTCCATGGCGGGGTCGCCGGTATGGTCGTCGGCGAACCTGACCCATATTATCGGCCAGAGAAAGTCGCAGAGGATAAGGCTCTCCTTGGCATGGGTGCGGTCCTGGATTTTCCTGGCGGCCAGCGCCTTCCCTTCGTAGGTGGAGTAGTCGGAAGCGATGGCACCTCCCCAGAAGTTTTTTCCCACGTTCAGAAAGTCGTTGTAAGACAGAAAAGCGTCCTCTTCCTTTCGAGTCCATTTACACCACAGCCATAAGGAGTGACTGGTTTCATGAAGATGGTTAATGGGCCTCCTTTGCTCGGTGGCGTAGAGGAGCGCATTGGTCAATATGAGTCTGGGGTCATAGTCCCTGGTCTCGGCGGCGCGGGTAACAATGTGGGCGTTTAGCAGTTCCTGCGCTCTTTTACCCACCTTCCCGGCGGTCTTTATCGTGCCCTGAGCCAGCAAATCGCCGAATCCCTCCCGGAACGCTATTTTCCGGGTCAGTTCTTCGATAAATTCGGCGCTGCCTATCTTTGAGAGGGGTAGCCCGGTGTCTTCATCCCGCAGGATGCCTTCCCGGTAACAGGCATCGAGCCAGTCAATCATCGGCTGCATTACCGTGGTATCCAGTCCGTACCGGTCACATAACCGTATCGCCAGCAGCGTTACCTCAACACTGTCACCGCCGTAGCTCGCCGCCGGTCCACCGTATACATGTGTTGCCTGGCAGAAAAACTTAAAGCGTCTGCCACCTTCCGCCTCGTACGATTTTCGGAAACAGCCGAGACCGCAGTTGTAGCAGGCACGGAGCCTGGTCCTGCCGGGTATGTCTTCGAGCCAGTCTTTCCAGGTGTCTTTTCTTATCTGGAGTATCCGGTCGGCGAGTTTGCCGAGTCTTTCCGGGTCGGCGGCTTTCGGTCGCTTATTGCCGGCGACGACGATGGCCTTGAGCAGCTTCGACCCCATGACGCTGCCGAGGCCGCTGGCGCCGGAAGCGCCGTCGTCGGTGAGCATGGTGGCGAAGGAGACCAGGTTTTCGGCGGCAGGGCTGATAGTCAATACGCTCACCTCTTTGCCCAGCTCACCTTTCAGACTGTCGCCCACTTCAAAAGCAGACTTCCCCCAGAGGGATGAGGCATCCCTTGTTTCGATAGCGCCGTCATGTATATAGATATAGACAGGCCTGTCGGCTTTGCCCTGTACTACCAGCCCGTCATAGCCGGCGTATTTGAGGTAAGACCCCCACCGTTCTCCCAGGTTGGCGTAGGAGAATGCTTCCGGCTCCATGACCGGTGCTTTCCCGCAGACCTGCCACCGGCAGCCGGCCAGTCTGTTAAACCCGGTGACAGGGCCGGTGATGTAGATGAGGCAGTTCTCCGGGTCGAAGGCTTTAGCCTCGGGGGGAACCATGTCCCAGTAAATTCTGGCGGCGATACCTCTACCGCCCAGAAACCTGTCGGCGTAATCTGCGGTATTCAGCCTGGTAACTCTGCCATCGGCTAAATCAATCTTCAGGATTTCCCCGGCATATCCGAATTCGGCCACGTTTAACCTCCAGATAATACTGATTCAGCAAAAATTTATGAAATGTACGTCTAGTCCGACCTCTTGCCGGTAAGCGAGACCGCCATGCAGACGTAGGGTTTATCGATTCTATTGGTTACTATCGGGCAATGATGGAGTCCCCTGGGGGCTACCAGCACCGTAGGTTTATCGAAGGTGTGTTTCTCTTCCTGGCCCAGCTCACCGATGGATATTTCCACTTCGGCACCCAAATCGTCGAGGTTATAGGGGTCGGAGCCGATGAAGAACACGGCTTCATCGTAATTGTGTACGTGCGGCTTGGTTGATAGGCCGGTGATGCCGGTCTTGTAGGCGCAGGCATAGATGATGTTGAGGTCGAATCCGCCGAGGACTTCTGCCCCGGTGGAAAATAGCGCTCCCTGCGGCGTCTTGTGGAAAGGTATGGTAACCAGGTGTTTTCCGTATTTTGTTTCGGCCATTTTCACTTCCCTCGTAAATTAATAGTATTATTTACCAGTTTCTATTCCTTAATTCTTTTCCTCATGTCCTCCAATACTTGATTTACCCGTTTGCGATGGTCATCCCCGCCCGGCCCCGGCTCCATTACCGGACTGTATGACATCTCTTTAAGGTTGTCCAGCATGGTGGGAATAAGCTGGAAGGGTACCGATATCAGGAATAGCCCCGGCGGAAAGATGTTCAGTTGGTTCATACCAGTCCCCAGGCCGGTGATGTAGTAATTCAACTCGCCGCTCACGACGGGATAAATGTAAATCCAGGCGCAGGCTACTACCGGTGTCGCCTTACTTATGAAAGGCTTCCCCGTGGAGTAGTTGATGGAGCACAACAATGTATGTGCCTGGTTGACATTGGCTGTCATGACAAGCACATCCGGGTCGGAGGAGAGCTGGTCGATGGGAGCGAAGGCTACGTACTGCACCGAGCCTTTCGGCAAACTGGGGAGGTACTGATACATGGCGCGGCAGGAATTCGCTTCTTTGTAGAGATTCTCGTCGCCGCCGAGTAACCCACTGACGAGAACTGGCGCCGCATCTTTCATGCCCAGTATCATCTGTTCCACGCCCACGCAGACCCAGTCATCAGGGCCCACGTAAAAAGCGTCATTATTCTGGGCTTCTTTAAGCATCTCGCACATATTCAGCTCTTTGTCTATTCGCTTGATGCCTTTGGGTCTCTCAATCACGAACTTGACGCCGACGGGCTTTCTTTCGAATTGGAATTTGTCTAATACGGAATAGTCTCTTAGTGTTGAGCTCATAGTAACCTCCTTACAGCATGTTCTTCCGTTTACTCCGGTTAAACCCCAAAAAAATTGTGGAGACTAGTCCAGCCCTCCCGGTACGGCCTCTTTGAAATTCCCCGTACCCAGCACCATGGTTATCTGTAAATGCGGTCTGGTGACTCTCTTCCAGGTTACCGGGCCGTGCGGTACATTTTTGGGTATGTAGATTGCCTTGTTTTATCAGGACTCCTGCTCCAGTTCCTTAATTATTCTCCCGACCTTCTTTTTATGGCCTTCCGCGCCCAGATTGTACGATTCCGGTACCCATTCCATCTCTTCCAGGTTCTTTAATATCCCGGGGAGCTTGTCCCAGGGGATGCTCAGGAGTACCCGGCCTTCCGGGAAGAGGCGCCGCGACTTCATGCCGAAGCTGAAACCGGTGATTGTCAGATTCATTTCACCGTTTAAATAAGGATAAATGTACAGCCATGCGCACCCTACTACCGGCGTACCCATCGCCGACCAGCTTTCACCGGTGGCATAGCCTTTGGCCCTGATAAATATTTCGGCCTGGCTCACATTGGCCAGGATAATCATAATATCCGGCTCGAACGTCAGTTTGTCCAGGGGGGCAAAGGCGACGTAGTTGATGGATTTCTTGGGGAGCTTGGGAAGGTACTGGTAGATTCTCCGGTTGGCGCGCGTGTCTTTGTAGGCCCCCAGCTTCGGTCCCACCCGTCCGCTCTCGAACACCGGGTCGTCATTTACCATGCCGAGTAGCACCGCGCCTATGCAGGAAAAGTCTTCTTTGCTGACGTAAAAGGCGTTGCCCTGCTGCGCCTCGACCGCCATCTCGCAAAAGTCCATTACTTTATCCGGCCTCTTGAGGTCCTGCGGCTTGTTGAACAGGAACTTGACGCCTACGGGCTTCCTTTCAAAATCGAATTTTTCAAGTATGGAGAACTCCTTGGGGATTGGACTCATGGTAACCTCCTTTAGCGATGATAATTGTGCCGTACTACACAACTATAATAGGATTGTTGCTGGGGATATTCAAGTTGATTCCGGTTGTCATGACCTGCCCCCCGAAAAGGAGTCCAGTTTCATATTAGACTGGAAAATAAGAAAGGGGGCAGTAGATGCTCAGAAAGTCTTACACACCGGAGCAGATTCTCAACAAGCTGCGTGAGGCAGAGATACTGCTCAACCAGGATATACCCTCGCTGTAGTCTGGAAAAAGATCGGGGTGAGTGACTGCACCTACTACCGCTGGCGCAAAGAGTACGGTGGCATGAGGGTAGAGCAGGCCATGTCGCTTCGACACACTATTGGTTCCCAAGCTATGCAGTGCCTGGACCAAGAAGAAGCGGAGTCTTTTCAGGCTATTTTAAGAAGATTCAGGAAACACGTGATTCAGCTCATGGAGAAAGACCGAAATTCCCAATGACCAAGCTTGCTAAAGCTCCCGGAAGCTGTGCAACTGCTCGAAATCAATTAAGCCGCTTTCGGCGATATTTTCGATTTC
>DAOUEB010000049.1:0-10854 GCA_034430675.1 Dehalococcoidales bacterium | reverse complement strand
GGAAATCCGCTCCCACTTGGGGTCTTCAAAGAGACCCTTCTTGGGGTTGGTCCTTCTCAAGGGGTAATTGTAGCGATTGGGGTCGTAGTGGGCCTGTATCATGGCTTCGCCCTTGGCGCAGATACCGCCCCTGGGACCGAAGTCACTATCCGGATCGCCATCTATTTTAACGATGACACCGTTAACACGGTGGGCGCGTATAGCACACTGGCCATAGCAACCACCACAAGTGGTATAAACCCAGGTATCGTCCCAGATTTCCGGGTTACCTTTAACGGATAGCCCCAGTACCGGCTTGTTGTTTTCCGGCTTTTTTGCTTGGGTTACCATTTCCACCTCCTTAGTTATACAGCTTTATCGCCGCTATTTTCTAATTTATACGATATTGAAAGATTGGCGCAAGTTGTCAAGAGAAGCAGTTTTTGACACCAATTCGGGATATTTATTAAGGCTTCTTGTCTCCAGACACATCTCCTTTACCGTGAATCACGGTGAATAACCGGGTTTACTTATATGCATCGCAAAGGCTCTTGACAAGGGCATACCTTTCATCGACCGCCTTTTGCAGTTCTGCCAGACCATCTTCTTTCAGATGGGAGAATTTCCGCATCAATTTGGTGAGTTCCGTAATGGGCTTGGGGTTGGCTATCTCAACCGTGAATCTGGGTTTTCCATCTTCCGCCTCCCAGAGGGGGAAGTAGTTGGTCCTCACGGCATTGCGGCATACCTCGATTGACATATTGGAGTTAATGCGCCAGCCTACGGGGCAGGGCGAGAACACATGAAGGTAGACGAACCCCTTCTTGACCTTCTCCTTGGCCTTCTGGAGCTTCTTGGCGAAGTCCTCAAGGTGGCTCAGGGTGGCCGTAGCCATATACGCCGGCCGGTGCATCAACATGACCAGGGGCAGATTCTTGGAAACGGTCGTCTTGCCGCGGCCGATTTTACCAACGGGGGTCGTCGTAGTGGCGGCCCCCAGCGGGGTGGCGCTGCTCCTCTGGTTGCCGGTGTTCATATAGCCTTCATTATCGTAAGTGATGTAGATGATTTTCTCGTTTCTCTCGGCGGCCCCGCTGAGGGGCTGGAAACCGACATCGGTGGCGCAGCCGTCGCCGGTGAAGCAGACCACGGTAGCATCCTGGCCTATTCTGTTGTAATACCGGGTGAGTCCGGTAGCCTTGGAGGGCACTCCGGTCATGACGGAGGCCATGTAAGCCAATCTATGCCATGCCCCCACGTTCTGCCCGTGTAATACCGGTGCCGCGCAGCCGGGCGTACCGACAAATACCATATTCTTCCCCAGGACTTTCGGCACGAACCTGGCGGTGAGTTCCAGGGGACAGCCGGAGCACCAGGCAACACCACCGGCGAACTGGTCTTCCTCGCAGAAATAGTTAAAAACCCGTGATTTTTTCTTCGTTTTTTCTACCATCTTTGTTTCCTCATTCCTCCATCGGAATCCAGGTTACCTCCTGGTAGGGCTTGCCCTGGGCAGCAGCATTGACTTCGTTTATTACTCTCTCTATATGAGGTACGTTGACATCCAGATTCGCCAGGCCATCGATATAGCTCAGTATGGGTATAGCACCAATATTCACTGCGAGAGTTTTTAGCTCCATACATATAGGCCCATACTTCCAGCCGAAACAGAGGCTCCGGTCGATAACGCCTATCGCTTTCTTCCCCTTTAGGGCCTTTATAAGCCGTTCGGCAGGGAAGGGGCGGAATAATCTTAGCTTGACCATACCTACTTTCACACCCTCTTCCCTTTTGGTGTCGACAACTGTCCGTACCGTTCCGGCGGCACTCCCCGAGGCCAGCACTATTATCTCGGCATCCTCGGTGCGGTACTCCTCAATCTGGCCTCCGTAGTACCGCCCAAAATAATCGCCGAAGGCTTTGTCTATTTCATCCACCTTATTCTTGACCCGTTCCAGCGCCATACAGTGCTTGTAGCGCGCCTCGACATAGCCCATCTCCATACCGTGAGTGCCGCAGCCGATAGACACCCCCGGAACCAGTTTCTGGCGTCCCGGTTGCTGTTTAAGGGGCGCCAGGAACGTATCGACGTCTTCAATAGGGGGAATTTCCACGGCTTCGGCAAGGTAGGAGAGATAAAAGCCATCATAGTTCACCATGACGGGGAGCTGGATATCGTAGTCCTCCGCCAGCCGGTAGGCCATGATAATCTGGTCAAGAATTTCCTGGTCGTTCTCCACGACTATCTGGACCCATCCTGTATCCCTGGCGGAAATCATGTCCTGCTGCCCGGAGGAAACGGCATGGATACCGGGCGTTTCCCGGTTAGCATCCACCATCACCACCGGTGCCCTGAAGCTAGCGGTTTCCTGCAGGGCATCATACATGAATACCAGCCCGTAAGAAGAGGTAGCGGTGAAAGTTCGTGCGCCGGCGATGCTGGCGGCCAAGACGACGTTCATCGCCGAGTTTTCTCCCTCAACTTCCACATATTCAGCGTCCAGAACACCGTTAGCTACGAATTGTGCAAGCTGCTCCGCCAACTCACTCTGAGGAGTTATGGGGTATGCCGCCACTACTTCCGGCCGGCAAATCATAGCCCCGTAGGCGCCGACGGCGTTGCCCGTTATTACCCTAACCTGACCTTTTTTAGCCTTCATCGGCAAACTCTCCTTCCGGAACCATAGCGATTGCGTTGCGCGGGCACTCCGTGGCACAGATACCGCAGCCCTTGCAGAAAGCAAGGTCGGCCTCGAAATAGTCGCCCATGTCTTTCATGCACTGCGGGGGACAGTAGAGCGCACAGAGACCGCAGTAGTTACACTTTTCCTTGTCCAGCACCGGCCGCTCCGTCCGCCAGCTGCCGGTGTCCAGACAGAGAAGCTTCTCGTCGGCATTCGACCAGGCGCTTTCCGTTTTAAAAATATTCTTATGTTTTATTACCATTTGGTTACCTCCACTTCGCGGTATCCTCTCTCGGTACTCTTGAGATTTCTCTGAAGGATGTCGCCGCTGAGATAGTCCGGCAGGCAGTCCAGCAGGGACTGTAATTTCAGCCATCTGGTAGTGGCGGCAAAGGCGCCGAGAAGGCAGGTATTGGGGATATCCCGGCCGATTTCCTCAACGGCTATCTGGGTGGCGTTGACCACGCCGCTTGTTTTCAGGTTTTCGCTGGGCTGCTCGGTCAACTTCTTCGGGCTATTCAGGATGAACACGCCTTCCGGCTTCAACCCTGTGAACAGGGTGGTAAGGGCTAACAGGCCGGGGTCAATCACAATCAGGCAATCAGGGGTATAGATTTGCGTTTTTTCCCGAATCGGCTTGTCATCAATGCGGGTGAAAGCCACTACCGGCGCGCCACGCCTTTCGAAACCGTACATGGGAAAGCTGGCCACCGACTTGCCCTCGAGAACGAAGGCGCTGGCCAGCATCCTGGCCGCCAGAACGGCCCCCTGCCCGCCACGTCCGTGAATCCTTATCTCTTTCACAGTTACATAATCCCCTCTTCATTCGTATTCAGCGCAGACACCCTCCGGTTGCGCTGTGAAACCACGATATATATTAACACTATTCGCAGAGCTTTCCGTTTCCAGTGGTCTTGGCAAGCCTGGGAGACAGGCTCTCTCTAATCGTCCTCATAATACCGACCAATACTTCAATCTGCTCTTTGTCGATACAGGACAGGACTTCGCGGCTTAACTCCTGGGCGACCGGATTCAGCTGATTGGCTTCCTGCCAGCCTTTATCGGTAATGACGACTTTGACAGACCTGCGGTCGTTGGGCGACGGTTCGCGGCGAACGACACCCTGTCTTTCCATGGTATCGATGGCCGCCGTAATGGAATTTTTTTCCCGGAAGACGCTCTCCGCGATTTCCGACGGCGTCATCTCGCCGCCGTTCTTGAACAGCGTACTCATGATGTGAAATCTGATGAGGGTGGCATCGTAACGCCTTAATTCAACTTCCAGATACCGCTCCAGCACCTCGAAAGACATCAAAACGGATAACAGGGTACCCAGCGGGGTTTTATCGGTCCTCTTGCTTACTTCACTGATGGTCATGCTTTTTCCGAGCGGTGACTACAAAAGCGTCAAATTAAGTTCTATACAGAATCATTCTACAACTCTTATGATACGTTGTCAACACAATATCGCAATCAATTTCTCTTAATAGCGTTATTACCGGGTATATATAACGGTACGCCTTTGTTCCATATGGAATGAACGGTATGCTTTCCGACGGAGGCGGAAGCAGCCTTCAGCAGGCATGCCATTTGCCAATGCAGGCTATTATTGAGTATATTATATCTGGCCGGTAGCGTCTTAGTACGCTGACTGAAAAGTGATAGATAGGAGAGTTACATCCTATGAAAAGCGACGAATACTGGAACCCCGTTCTGGAAACACTGCCCCGAGAAAAACTCCAGCAACTGCAACTCAAAAAATTTAAGGAGATATTTGACTGGGCCTATGAAAAATCCAGGTTTTACCACAAGCTCTACAGCGATGCCGGCATAGAGCCGGGCGATATCAGGACATTCGACGATATCAAAAGAGTCCCCAAGATGGAAAAGTCCATGATGAGGGAAGTCCAGGGCCCGGGCAAGGAGCCCTTCCCTTACGGCGATATCCTGTGCGTCCCTCTGGAACAGGTGACGGACTACCGCCAGACCAGTGGCACCACGGGGCAACCCATTTACCAGGCCGATACCTGGCAGGACTGGGAATACAGTACCGAGTGTTACGCCTACGCACTGTACGCCCAGGGCTACCGGCGCGGCGACCGTCTGTTCCTGCCCTTCGGCTATAATATCTTCATCGCCTTCTGGGCATACCACTACGCCGGCGAGAAGCTCGGCTGCGAGGTGATTCCCGGCGGCGTCCTGAATACCGAGGCAAGGATATTAAAGATGCAGGAGCTGAAGGCCACAGCGATGGGGGCCACGCCGACCTACGTGCTGGGCATGGCGGAGACGGCCAGAAGGATGGGCATAGACCCACCCAGGGACCTGTTCATCAGGAAAATCACGGTGGCGGGTGAACCCGGAGGCAGCATCCCGGCCACCCGGAAAAGGATGGAGGAGGCCTGGGGGGCCAAGGTCTACGACCAGGTGGGTAGCACGGAAATCGGCCACTGGGGCTGGGAATGCCAGCACCAGTCCGGCCTGCACGTTAACGAGGCGCTCTTCTTGGTGGAGATTGAAGATGTCGATACGGGCGAACCCATCGACAAGCCCGGCAAGAGGGGCAAGATGGTGGTGACCACTTTCAACCGTATGGCTCAGCCGTGTATCAGGTTCGATGTCAAGGACTTAATCCAGTGGAGCGCTCATCCGTGCGACTGCGGGCGGACATTCCGGCTGCTGGAGGGCGGTCTCAAGGGCCGCGCCGACGACATCACCAAGGTCAAAGGCGTGCTGCTATCGCCGACGGCCATCGAGGAAGTGGTCAGGGACGTACCGCAGTTGAGCAACGAATACCAGGTGGTCGTCACCAAGAAGGGCGACATCGACGATATCACGCTGAAAGTGGAAATAATCCCCGAGCACAAGGACGACGAGGCCGCCATCAGGGCGGTGCTGGTCGACCAGCTGAGGGTGAAGACCAATCTGGGCTATAACATAGAATTTCACGAATTCGAGAGCCTGCCCCGGTCCCAGACCAAGAGCCGCCGCTTCCAGGACCAGCGGCCCAAACAACATTAGGAGTATGACAATGGCACGGGAATACGATATCAAAGGAATGGTAGAGAAAATCAAAGCCCTCCGGAAGGATGCCGAGGAGCTGAAAGAGATTTCCGGCGGGATTCAGGCCGTGGACCGGAATGCCGACCGCATCCTGGCCAACGTGAAGATGCTGGAGATAGATATCAGCGACGCGGCAGAGATTCTGGGAAAATAGAACGACTGCCCCGCTGGCCGAAAGGCCAGACAGTACCCACTTCCTAATGAAGCTGCGGGGACACCGGCCGCAGCTTTACCATTTGCTCATACCACCCCTTAGAACTTTTCGTAGAGAGAATCAATGAAAGAACACACCGAAAGATTAGGTTACATGCCTCTTGGCAAACTGCTTATCAGTCTTAGTTTGCCAAGCATAGCTGGAATGATAACCATGAGTCTCTATAACATCGTTGACACCTTCTGGGTTGCCAAGCTGGGTCACGAGGCTATCGCCGCGTTAACGATAGTGTTCCCCTACCAGATCCTGTTTTTCGCGGTAGGTGGCGGTACCGGTATCGGCATCAGCGCCCTCGTTTCCCGGCGGTTTGGTGAGAATAATGTCGAAGCCACAAACCATGTTGCCGGCCAGATATTCTTTTTAAGCGTGTTCTGGGGTCTCCTCTTCATGTTGGCTGCTATTTTCTTCTCAGAAAACCTCCTGGTTGCATTCGGGGCCACGCCGGATATCATGGAATACAGCACCCAGTACTTAGTAATTACCGCCTACGGAGCACCCCAGATAATCTTCGTTCTGGTAATAGGCAGCCTTATCCGCGGCTCCGGTGATGCCGTAAAGCCAATGGTTATTATGATTGCCGCAAGCATCATTAATATCATCCTGGACCCCTTCATGATTCTCGGCCTCGGGCCTTTCCCTGAAATGGGCATCCGCGGAGCCGCTCTGGCGACGATTATAGCCCAGTCCTGCGGGGCTTTACTCGGTCTTTATTACTTCTTGGGCCATAAAACGTCTTTCCGGATAAAGGTCAGCCACCTTCTCCCCAATATGCCCATCCTGCGCGATATTTACCGCGTCGGGGCCCCGTCGTCGATAATGGAACTAACGGAGAGTCTGGCCTTCATCCTGTTCAATAGAGTAGTGTCTTCTTATGGGTCAATCGCTATTGCCGCGGTCGGCCTTGTCATCCGCATATCCGATCTTGCCTTTATGCCGATTATCGGTGTCTCCAACGGACTGCTTCCTATCGTCGGCTTCAATTTTGGCGCGCAAAACCCCAAACGTTTGTGGAAAGCGGTACAACTGGCCTCGGTTGGGATTGCGTTACTGCTTGCCGTTATCACTATATTTTTAGAGATTTTTGCCCCCCAGATTACCCGTATATTCAGTAACAACCCGGAGTTACTCGAGGTAGCCATACCTTCAATTCGCATAATGCTGTCCACAATGTTATTTATTGGCCCGAATATTATGTTTATTACCGCGTTTCAGGGGCTTTCTAAAGGTACGATGGCCCTGATTCTGTCACTGGTGCGCCAGTTTATCCTGTTTGTGCCGCTGTTATATCTTTTATCACATCTATTCGGCATGAACGGAGTCTGGTATTCGTTACCGGTTTCGGATATCCTGGGCTTTATCGTGACATTTGCGTTTATTTACATGGAATACAGGAGGCAGAAAAGGAGCGGTTACTGGTCTGGCGTGTCTCCACTGGAGAGTGTATAATTACCTAACTAAGCAATCCCGAAAAGTCTTAACGCGTTTTGTGTAGTCACTTCCGCAATCTTTTCTTCACTCACGTTCTTCAAAGCCGCCGCGCCGCGTAGCGACCTCATAACGTCCGCCGGGCTTGAGGTAAACTCGTTTTCGCTGCCCCTCTGATATATTACGGGGCAATCCGTCTCCAGAAGCATTCTTTCCAGGGGGATTTCCTTCACCGCCCGCCGGTGCTCTTCGTGGTATTCCACCGCGGGTGTTACCGAGATGTAATAGCCCTGCACCACCAGTCCGCCCTCTCTGGCCTCGGCCAGGACCCGGTCGAGGTCTTCCATTTCATCCAGATGGGCGTGGGTGTCAATCAGCCGGTACATACACTTTCCTTACGCGAACACCGCCGAAGGTTTCTCCTGGAACGGGTGCGTCCTCAGAACCAGCGAGAAGAGGAACGGATAGGTCGCTTTCAGGTGCTGGACGTAGTCCAGCCACTCGCTGGCAAGGTGGTCGTACATACGCTCGATGTCAACGGTCAGATGCTCAAGGTCCGCCGCCGGCAGGTCTTTCAGCGAAGGCCTGGCCTCAAGCTCCTCGTCGAGGTGGGTAGTCGCCCAGAGCAAATCGGTAAAGCGGTCATGCTCCAGGAGGTTGGGGTTCTCCAGCAGCGTCAGCAGGTACATCCTCTTCCCGGAGAGAAACTTTTTCAGCCCTTCCAGGTCAATCTTGCGGATATCGAGGTCGATTTTCAAATCATAGGCGAAGGCGTCGGCCTGCTTAAAATCTTTAGCCGTCCAGTTCTGGGTGACATTCAGGTTATGGAAAATTTCATCTTTATTATCGAAATACTTGAACAGGTCGGCCAGAAGCTTGTTGCCCACCTCGCTGAAAAAGGCCCCGATGACCATATTAAGCTTATAAAGCATGGCCTGCTTATCGCGGCGGGTAAGGATGCGTTCAATTACGATAACCACCAGGAACACCTCGAGCGGAAGAAAGGCGAAGTCACCGAGCAGGTAGATGAAGATATGATGCGGGTCACGGAATATCAGATAATGAATACCATAGAATAAGGCGGAAGCCGCCAGAAAAAAGGCGGCGGCAAACAAAAAGATGCGGTAATTTTTCATCATTAACCCCCGAACTGATTACACTCTGTTTTTATAGTATCACAATCTCCATCCGGCCAACAGGAAAGTTGACAAAATCACGGCAATAGAGCTAAGGTAGGGCCAGCTGTCATTTTATTGGACAGGCGGCGCATCGATGAGAAGTTGCAGGTACCTGGCTTTAGCGGGACTTATTCTGGCATTAATGACGTCGTTCGGGGCCTGTAAGGAGGCGCCATCTGCCCCCCGGGCACCGTTGCCCTCCCCCTCTCCGGCGGAAACAGAACCGGCCCCTCCGGCAACCACTCCCCGGGAAACCACCCCCGAAATTGCTCCCGAGCCGCCGGAAGAGCCGACCGTCATATCCGAAGAGTTCTGGCAGACTTTTAAAAGTCGATTCGGCTTTATGCCGGCCCACTGGGACTTCGCAGCCGCCCGCGAGGCCGGCGGCGCCTACGACCGCCCCTTCTTCGAGCTGTTCCAGTGGGGGATGATTGAAAGAGAGCCCGGCCATTTCGACTTCTACGAAACGGACCGGCAGGTGCAGCAGGCGCAGGCTCACGGACTGCACGTCCTGGCCAACATTCAGCCCTTTGCCCACTGGGACCAGGAGAAATGCCACCAGGATTTACCTCCGCCGGACCAGCCCGGCGACCCCCGTTTCGCCACTACCAAGGGTAAACCGTGCGACATGGAGGGTTATAAAAACTTTGTTATTAAACTTGTCGAAAGATACGACGGCGACGGCATCGACGACATGCCGGGACTGACCGTCCCCATCAAGCACTGGGAAGTAATGAACGAGCCGGAGTTCAGTACAGGCACGCTCATCTTTTTCCAGGGCGACGCTGCCGACTACTTCGATATTTTGAAGACCACCCATGAGGCTGTTAAGTACGCCGACCCCGAAGCCTATATCGTGCAGGGCGGCATGGCGGGGATGATGGATATAGATGTCACCTTCTGGCAAGAAGTCTTCGACCTGGGCGGCGCCGAATACCTGGACATCATGAATATGCATTCCATCGGCCACGGCGAGCACCTGAATATTCCTGCGTTCAAGCAGTTCCTGGCCGGGAACGGCCTTCAGGATAAGCCCTTCTGGGTGACCGAGGTGCAGTACCAGCAGACACACCAGACGCAGAGCTACGCCAACGAGGATTTCGCCAAAATACTGGCCCGTAGCTACATCTTCGCCCTGGCCAACGGCGCGTACAAGCTCTTCTACGTTAATCTCCGGATGCCGCCGCTCTACGATGCCGGCATACCCTTCGACGAGAGGTCGGCCCTGATTACAAACAACGGCGAGAAATCCGCCCTTTTCCAGGCGCACCTGACCGTCGCCAATATTCTCGGAGAACTGGGCGGCGGCGATACGGTTGAAATAATCAGGGAAAGGGTGGGCAGCTGGCATATCGAAGACGGCCAGTATAAATTCAACGTTCAGGGTAAGACCGTTTACGCCCTCTGGGGCAGCGGCTCCCTGCCGGCGGAAATAACCGGAGAAGTCCGGGTAATCGACATCACCGGCGCCGAGAGGGTAGCCGACGCCGCCTCGCTACGGTTGAGCGACAGCCCGATATTCGTCCTGCCCGAGTAGACGTAGCACATACCCGCCGTCTTTTGGTAGAATCCTTACATGAGCCACGTCACCATGTTCACCGGCAAGGGAGGGGTCGGCAAGACGACCTGCTCCGCCGCCACGGCGTTACACCACGCCGCTTCGGGGCCGACCCTGACCATATCCACCGACGCCACGCCGTCGTTATCGCACATCTTCGAGGTATCCCACGACCGGAAGGCGGCCGGGGTCCTGCCGTACCTCGACGTCAGCGAAATCGGCGAGCGGGAAATCAGAGAGATGTGGGACAGGAAATTCGGCCGGGAGGTTTACGAGGTCTTCTCAGCGTTTGTCGATATCGACTATGAAGATTTCGTGGAATTCATGACCTCGGTGCTGCCGGGACTCGGCGAAGAATTCATGGTCGATTACATCAGGGAAACGAGCCAGAAAGGCCTTTACGAAAATATCGTCTGGGACACGGCGCCGCTGGGGCAGACGCTCAGCCTGCTGGAGACGCCGGCACTGCTGGGCAACCACCTGAGGATGGCGCCGCGCATCTACTCCCAACTCAAACTCGGGAGGCGCAGTCGGGAGCCGGTGCTGGATATCCTCAAGCGCTGGGAGGAGCTTTCCGCCGAGAACATGGACTTCCTCAGGAACGTGGTTAATTTCACCATGGTTACCATACCGGAGGCTTTAGCGGTAGAGCAGCTGGAGGGCACCTTCCGGGAGCTGGACAAATACGGGCTATCCGTCGGGCAATTGATAATCAATAACGTCGTCAAGACTGAGGAATCGGAATTTTTACAG
>DAOUEB010000048.1:0-55287 GCA_034430675.1 Dehalococcoidales bacterium | reverse complement strand
AAAAAAAATTTATAGCCCCTGCCCCACACACCACTACCTATTATACAACTGGTCCGACGAAATATCAACTACTTGCAACTGCAATTACTTGTAACAATATACTATTTATATTATATTATTATATATCTGTCAAGCCCCTACCCGCTCCAGGAGTACGCGGCTCGCCCGGAAATCAATCTCCTTGATGCTGGCCGTTATCTCCTTCTTCTCACCGAAAAGCGTCATTACCAGGAGCTTGCCATCTTCCACCTTAATCAAGGCAATCTCCTCCATCAGTAGTTCGTTTTCGCCTTTCCCGCCGAAGTATGCCTTCGCCAAACACATCGCCTTATGCCTCCTCCAGTCGTTTCAGTGTCTTTGACAGTATCTCGCTGACCTTGTCCATATTGCCGACTGCCTGCAATATTTCCCCGGCTACTTCCTCCTCACCCATCTGTCTTGCCTTTTCCGCCCATTCCCTGAATTCCTGACTGTGCTCCTGATTATGCTCCACCCAGTAATTTAAAAGAGTCTTCAGCTTGGCCTTTTCATCGCTGCTCATATCACTTCCCCCTATATATTTAACCGAACTTATCGCGGCTATCCAGCATGACCGTTACCGGGCCATCGTTATGAATTTCCACCTGCATATACTGCTGGAACTGCCCGGTGGCCACCTTCAGACCGCTCTCACGGGCCAATCCCACGAAATAATTAAACAGTTCCTCAGCCTGCTCCGGCGGCGCCGCCCCGATGAAACCGGGACGGCGTCCCTTCCGGGTGTCGGCCAGGAGAGTAAACTGGCTGACCAGCAGGAGTTCGCCGCTGATATCCAGGGCGGAAAGGTTAAACTTTTCTTCGGCATCAGCAAAAATGCGCAGATTGGTGATTTTCTGCATCAAATACTGCGCATCTCTTTCCGTGTCCCCACCAGCCACCCCGAGAAAAACCACCAGCCCCCCCTCTATCCTCCCCACCTCTTTACCGGCAATGCTGACCGAAGCCCGGCTAACTCGCTGAAGCAGTGCTTTCACTTTGAACTCTTGCTGACCCCCGATTCCCCCTTGCTTGCTTTTGATTCTCTCTTGCTTTTCTCTGTTTCTGTGCTCTTACGATGGTCCGTAACGTAGAAACCGCTTCCCTTGAATATTATCGGCGTGGGATGAAAGACGCGACGGGCTATCTCTCGACACTGCGGGCACTCCGCCTGGGGTTCATCATTAAAGCCCTGTCTCATCTCAAAACGATAGCCGCAATTACCGCATTCATACTCGTAAATAGGCATGGAATATCACCTCGCAAACTCGTCCACTATATACAATTTAACATGAAAGGTGCTTCTAAGGCAAGCTGAGTCAGACGTGAAAGCCCTGGCCTGGTTCTATAAAAACCCAGCTGATTACTTTTCCTCACCCCCTGTGTCCCCCTCTCCGACCAGCAAGATTAAAATAACCATGGAGACATTTGGTCGGAGAAGGGGAGGAATATTTGAGAGGGGTCAGGGGTGAGGCCGGTATCTGGCTACCGAATGCAAGCAAAACTTCCTCAGTATATATTGTCTGGTCGGACTCTTCTCTGGTATACTTAACAGGTATGCCCCCATCGTCTAGAGGCCTAGGACACCGGCCTTTCACGCCGGCAGCAGCGGTTCGAATCCGCTTGGGGGTACTTCTCATTTACTTTTCTGAGGCAGAAAGGGAGATGCCAAGGATTAAACCAAAAAGAAAACAGCCAAAACCTGAACAGCTAACCGAACCACCTGGAGTGAACCCCTGAGACTGGACACAATGGTTGCAGACATAACACCACTTCAAGCGTGCTTTACCACTGAGCTACGCTGGCAGGCTGAACTATTAATATCTGTCCCCACCAAAACCCCACCACTTTTCATCATAACATATCATTACACGCCTCACCTCGACAAGTAAGCCGGAGAAGCCGCCCACCCGTAAACCGCCATATGGCAAATATGGACTCTTTATTACCAGATTAACCCTGTAATCAAGCCTATAAATATGCCATATGGCAACATACTTGACACAATATGCGCACAGTAGTACTATTGTACGGGGCAGGTAAACATGATAGGGCTATGGTTAAGAAACGTAATCCCAAGACGGTACTGATTATTGAAGATGAGGCTGATATCCAGAACTTTATTTCCCGGGTGCTGGAACTCGAAGGGTATCAGGTACTTAAAGCCAGTGACGGCAATGCGGGAATGGAAATAATCAGAGAGAATCCTGTCTCTCTGGTATTGCTAGATTTACGGTTGCCCGGTCCCGACGGATGGTCGATACTGCGCGAGATAAAACGTAATCCCGAGTCCTCCGAAACACCCGTGGTCGTGCTTACGGCCATTGCCGAATCAACACAGCGCCGGAAGACTTTACGCATGGGTGCCAGCAGTTACCTTATCAAACCGCTGAGCGCCCACCACCTGAGCCAGACTATCGCCAGTATTTTGCATCAGGGAGGGCAGGCGCTATAAAGCCGCCGAGGAGACAACTGTTAGCGGGGAATAATACCACTATACCGTAAAGATAACGCGCATAATGCGATGCGCCATCATTCTTCCCGCGAAACAAACTCTTTCACTCTGCGCTCGAAGACGCTTCTCTCCAGGAGGACGCGGCGGCCGCACTTAAGACATTTAATGCCGATATCGGCGCCCAGCCTCACCACCTGCCACTCGTAGCCGCCGCAGGGGTGAACCTTCTTAAGTCGGACCACATCGCCGAGATTAATCTCCAGGACCATTCCAGGTTATCCTTATAGATATAGAATTACAGGAGGCTGTTAATCCGGTCTCTAAGCTCCTTAGCCGCCTGCCTGGCTGCCGTGGCGAAGTCATCGCCTCCAGAGGCGTAGAGTATCTGACGCGAGGAATTGATAATCGTCCTCTGCCGCCCGGCATCGACCCCATAGCCGACCACCTGAGAGAGTTCTCCCCCCTGAGCGCCGACCCCCGGTATCAGGAGCGGCATATCCGGATATCTCTGCCGTATCAGCTTCAACTCCTCGGGATAGGTAGCCCCCACCACCAGCCCCAGGTTGTCGTGGGTGTTCCACTCGTTGACCTTCTCGGCGACGATTTCAAAGAGCATTTTATGGCCGCCGTCCGTTTCACATGAGAGCGATTGGAAATCCGCGGCGCCAGTGTTGGAAGTACGGCAGAGGATAAAGACACCGCGGTCACGGTACTGAATAAAAGGCTCCAGAGAATCGAAGCCAAGGTAAGGGCTGGCCGTGGTGGCATCGAAGTTAAAGTAGCCGAAAAGGCCCCACGCATAGGCTTTGGCCGTATTGCCGATATCCCCGCGCTTGGCATCGACTATCACCGGAATATCAGTGGGT
The DNA here is from genome assembly GCA_034430675.1 of Dehalococcoidales bacterium. Lineage (GTDB taxonomy): Bacteria > Chloroflexota > Dehalococcoidia > Dehalococcoidales > RBG-16-60-22 > JAFGPF01. The sequence continues at coordinate 51,951 of DAOUEB010000048.1, read as the reverse complement.
ATGTAATCCCTCGTGCGCTTCAGGACATCCAGCCCTTCGCTGCCCATTGACTCGTAGAAGGCGATGTTCGGTTTATAGGCACATACCAGGTCGGCCGTAGCATTGATAATAGCCCTGTTGAACTGGAAGACACCTGTGCCCGGCGGCATCAACGAAGGGTCGGGGTCGAGGCCGACACATAATAAACTGCGGTTCTTCTTACTGGCCTGCGCCAGCTTTTCGAGAAAATTCATTCCTTCCCCGGAGCGGGTTTTTCCGTATTGGACCGTAAACAGGAGGACTGCTACCGGTGAGACAGGTCTCGCCGGTATTCAGGTTAACCTTCTGTCGAAAGGCTGGAAACATCATATTGTGTCGTGCGGGCTTCCGGGGGTAGCATGTTTCCCAGGATTTTCTCCATGGCCATGGTATGAACGCAGAGCCCCCACTTGGAGAAGAAATCGCAGGTGCAGTGCCACTTGCCGTCTTTGTAGCTGGTATCGTAATCGTTATTCTCACCGCGGAACTTTACCGCCAGCTCGGAGAAGGTAACCCGGTCTTTTTCTTCAGCATAGCGCTTGGCTTTTTCAATCTTACCAATCAGACTTGACTGCATTATCGCTACCTCCTTAACTCAAAGAGCACCGACTCTGCCGAGCCCAGTGCTCTTGCTTTCTACCCCCGTGAACAGGACATTACCGCCTGACATATATCAGCCATTGCCCTGGTCCTTCATCATTTCTTAAATTCTACTCCCTTTTCGGGGATAAGTCCAGCCACCGCATTGACTCATAATAAAAGTTACCGAAAGAGGGGTAGTTGCGTCAAAATTAGTGTTACCGAAGGAGGTAAAGGTGACACGACGCCGCATAATGGAATATGTACAGGCACTAAGAAAACGATATTTTCGGGCAGCAAAAGAGGAGAAAGGCAAAATGTTGGATGAATTTACTCAGGTTACGGGATTACACCGCAAGGCAGCTATCAGGCTGCTGAATCGGCCGGATGCTCCCAGGGGAAACAAACGGCATGGCCGTCCTGCCAAGATGGGTAACTCGCATACTGAGATATTTCAACCCTACTCCATTCTCCTCATTATCTCGACGGCGGCCACCAGCCCGGAAGCCGATGCCTGCACCAGTCCCCGGCTGACCCCCGCGCCGTCACCGACGGCAAACATGTTATGGATTTCGGTCTCCATGCAGGAACTGAGCTGCGGACGGAAGGAATAAAACTTTACTTCTATTCCGTAGAGCAGGGTATCCGGAGAAGCCACGCCCGGAGTCAGCTTGTCCATGGCCAGCAGCATCTCTATCAGTCCGGTAAGGTGACGGAAGGGAAGCGCGAAGCTCAAATCTCCCGGTACGGCGCTCTTCAGCGTCGGCTTTACCAGTCCTTTTTTAATCCGTTCCGGAGTGGAACGGCGGCCTTCCAGAAGGTCGCCCAGGCGCTGCACCAGCACCCCGCCGCCGAGAAGATTGGCCAGCTTGGCCAGGTACTTGCCGTAGGCAATCGGCTCGTGAAACGGCTTGGTAAAATCGGTGCTTACCAGCAGCGCAAAATTGGTGTTGCGACTTTTCCGGCCGGCATAGCTGTGCCCGTTAACCGTCACCACGGGTCCGGTGCCGCCGGTGGACTCCATGATAACCTCGCCGGCGGGACACATGCAGAACGTCCTGATACGGTCGTTAAAGCTCTGCGACATGTACTCCAGCTTTACCTCATAGAGCACGTCGGTCAATTCTTTCATCACCCTAACCGGAACTTCCACCCTGACACCGACATCTATGGGGTTGTGACGCATGGTCAACTTAAGTCGGCCGGCCTCGTTCGATAACCAGTCGGCCCCCTCCCTCCCCGGCGCCAGTACCAGATACTTGCAGAGAAACCTCTCCCCATCCTCGGTTTCCACCCCTGTGACGATGCCGTCATCCACCAGCACCTTTGTCACCATCGAGCTGAGCTTTAGCTCCAGGCGCGGCATGAGGTAGTCCCGCATGTCCTTGAGCACGGCGAAGCCGTTTTCCGTCCCCATGTGGCGCACCGGCATCGGTATCAGACGCAGTCCGGCCTGACTGGCCTTTTGGCTGATTTCGTTAATGGCGCCATCCCCGCCGAAAACCTTCCTGGATGCGCCGAATTTCAGGTACAACTCATCTACATATTTAATCAGGCCGGCCGCGTGTTCCTCGCCGAGGTATTCACCCAGATGCCCCCCTACCTCCGAGGCGAGTACCAGCTTACCGTCGCTAAATGCGCCCGCCCCACCCAGGCCGCAGACCAGATTACACGGCTGACACTCTACGCAGGCACCGCCCGTATCCCGTACCGGGCACCGGCGCTGGCTGATATCCTTGCCCTTCTCAATAAGGAGAATACTCAGTCCTTCGGTCTGGGTAAGCTCCAAAGCTGCAAAGATACCGGCCGGGCCGCCTCCAACGATGATAACATCAAAAATTTCCGCCATTATGCCTGATTTCCCCCGGACACATGAAAAAGCCGAGACGGACTATCCGATGCGAAACGCCTCTCAGCTTTAAACCGATTTTACTTTGCCTTTATGGCCGTCATAATTATATCGTCAGTATACCAGCCCGTCAAGAAATTATTTTTCAATACCAAAAAGCCAAAATATGGACAGACTGCCCAGAACGAGTATCTTAAAGGGTTGACATTTGCCAATTGGCAAATTATAATAAGAGTATGGATTACGCAAATAATGATTTGGGCAGAATACTCAAACAGCAGAGAATAACGGTCCCGTTAACTCTGCAGGAACTCGCATCGGAATCGAGCGTGTCTTCATCGCACCTGGGGCGCATCGAGAGGGGTGAGCGCTTTCCATCGGCACGGATTTTGCGCAAAATCGCCAAACCCCTGGGCTTTGATGAGGATGAACTGTTTATCCTGGCCGGCTTCCTCTCCCCTCAGACGCACGGTGTAGCCGAAGAAAGCGACACACGCTACAACAGCCGGCAGTTAGACCCCTATGTCGCCAGGATGCTGGCGGAAGAGCCACCTGAGGTGCAGCGTGCCGTCATCGGCATCCTGAGCCTCTTAAAAAGCATCGCCAAGGGAATGGTAAAATAGGGTCTACCGACTCCGATTAGGGTATCATCCTCTCGAAAGGGAAAGCTGCGCCATCCCTGAGCAGCCGGTGGCACTTGATACGCAATAAAAAACGTGATACATTTAATTAAATCCATCGCTTCCAGGTAAGAGCATAGGAAGAATAGCCCCTATGGAAACCAAAGGAGAGGAATGGCTGAGGTTTATCGATACCCTCAGCCATGAACTTAAAACACCCCTGACCACGATTATCGCTGCGGCCGGCCTGCTGGCCGAGGAACTTGAAACCACCGCCGATGAGTCTTACCAGAAGCTGATTCAAACCATCATCCAGAACGCCAATACCCTGGAGACAAGACTGGCCGAACTGCTGGATATCGTCAAGACGGGCAGCGGCAAGCTAGGGCTACAGCTTGAGCCGGTGGACATGAAGTCGCTCGTTCTCGGCACATGCATGCAAATCAGCCCGCTGCTCCGTGGCAAGCAGCAAACCCTGAATACCGACTTACCTGAATCCATCCCCATCATACACGGAGACGGGCAGAGGTTGGAGCAGGTATTACTCAACCTGATGAACAACGCCACCAAGTTCACCCCGGAAGGGGGCAACATCACGGTACGAGTACGGAAGCAGGATACCGGCCTGGTGATAGGTGTACATGATGACGGCATCGGCATCGCCAAGGAAGAGCAAGAAAGTATATTCAAGCCATACAGCCGCCTCAGCTCTGACACACGACGCCACCCGGGACTGGGCTTGGGGCTTGCCCTGGCCAAGCAGGTAGTCGAGCTCCACGGAGGCAGAATCTGGGTAGACAGCGAACCGGGTGAAGGCAGCACTTTCTCCTTCTTTATACCGCGGCAAGCTACAAAACAGCCTACGTAATGGTTTAAGGAGCAAAATGAAAGTTCTGGTTATAGAAGATGACCCGGGGATTATAGAAGTAGTCTCCCTCTGTTTCCAGTTGCGCTGGAGCGGTACCACGGTGATATCCGCCGCCAACGGTCATAAGGGTATAGAGCTCGTGGAAGCAGAGAGTCCTGACGTTGTTATCCTGGATATCGGCCTGCCCGATATAGACGGCTACCAGGTACTCAGAGAGATACGCCGTTTCGCCGACGTGCCGGTACTCATGCTGACGGTCAGGGGCGAGGATACCGACGTTGCTAAAGGTCTTGAGCTCGGCGCCGACGACTATATCACCAAGCCCTTCAGCCACATCGAGCTGATAGCCCGGGTGCAGGCAGTCCTGCGCCGCGCTCAGGGACTGGCCGTAACCGATGAGGAACGCCCCTTCATCAGCGGCAAGCTATCTGTCGATTTTAACCGCAATGAAGTCATGATAAGTGGCCAGCCGATAAAGCTCACCTCCACCGAAAGAAAACTGCTCTACTACTTGATCAGGAACGAGGGACGCATCCTCTCCCATGAGAGCCTGCTCACCAAGGTCTGGGGAGATACCTACGTTGACGCCAGGGACCTGCTCCGCGTCCACATCCAGCACCTCCGGCAGAAACTGGAAGACAGTGCCGAATCGCCCATCATCATCGTCACCGAGCATGGCATCGGCTACAAGTTTATCCGTCCCTCCCGCAACTAAGTGTCCGCCCAACCCCTCCGTTGCCCCTTGCCATTAGCCCCACAGCCCCAGTCATAAAACCACCTTCCATTCTTTACTAAAAGCTTACAACATCTTTATAAAATCTTTATATTTCTTAGACGCTTCTTTATGAATCTATGTTACATTTGAACTAGGTAATCAAGTACTTATGGTAATAGAGGGAATTGTGAAGATGGAAAAAGTAAAAGTATTTCTCTCAGACCCGCAGGTTCTCTTCCGAGAAGGCATACACTTCATTCTCTCGGGCGAGGACGATTTTGAGGTTATCGGTGAGACCACCAGCAACCAGGAAGCCTTTACCCTTATTGAATCCAATCCACCCAACATCGCTGTCCTGAGCATGCAGGATGCCAAGACCAGCGGCGCCGAGATAACCCGCCGCATCAAACGCAATTTCCCCTCGGTATCGGTGATTCTGACACTGGATAAAAAAGATGAGGACAATCTCTTCGCCGCCATCAAGAGCGGGGCCAGCGCCTGCCTTACCAAAGATACCGACCCCGAATATCTTCTCGATATCATCAGGGTAGTCGCCCAGGGCAGCCAACCTATTATGGAAGACCTGCTGCTCCCGGAGCTTGCCTCGATGGTGCTTGCCGAATTTGAAGACATGGCCGCTTTAAACGAGCAGATTGATAATCTTCTCGCCAACCTCACTCCCAAAGAGACACAGGTCCTGACCAACATCGCCGCCGGCAATACCATCGAGCAGGTCGCTGCCAAACTGGATGTAAACGAGGAGACCATCAGGCGCAACCTGAGACTGGTGCTGAACAAGCTGATAAGCAATGAACAGGCCCGGGCCGTGATTGAAGTCACCCAGAGAAGCCTGCCATCTATAATCGGCGGCCCGGTTAAAAAGGGCGGCAAAGCCGCCGAATACGTTACCAAAGCAGAATTCAACGAGTTCAAAGACTCTTTAATGGAACGCTTAAAATCCTTTATAGGTGAACTGACCTGAAAAATGGCAATCTTGTATGAAAGGGAGGTTGCGTATGTAGATGAAGAAAAAAATAAGTCGGTCGGAACTCTAGCTGTCCGGGCAGGCAGGAGAACCGCCGACTTTACCGGCAAGATAAACAGTCAAACTTAAACTAATTAACAAATACTAAGGAGGAACAAGAACAATGGTCGAAATTAGATATGGTGACCAATACGAAGTAACCGACCTGGCTGGCCAGACAGTAAGCGAGGCTCGCGAGGCATTCAAGTCAGAATTTGGCATCCCGGATAAAGCCAAAACAAAGTTGAATGGCAGCAAGGTCAAATCGAGCGCCGAACTTGATACGGTGCTCAACGACGACGATAAACTCACTTTCGCCGTCTCCAGAACCAAGGTACCCTACCTGGTTGGAGCTCTGCTCCTGGCACTGGCCGTCACCGGCGGCGTCTTCGCCTTCGGCTGGATTAACGCCACCACTACGATGAGCGCCACCACGACCGCCGAAAACTTCGCCGATGTCACTGCGGTAAACGCAACCTTAACCGGCTGGACTGCTCACGGTAACGTGAAAGGAGAAATGACCGCAAACACCAGCCTGTTCTACGTCGACGCTGGCACCTATGCCGGCGACCTGATTGTAAGCGTCGGTATCGGTAATGCCGCCGAACTGTCGGATGAGTACCGCGTGCTCTCTATGCAGCTGGAAGTGGTGAATTCAGCTGCTCCTAGTGTTCCTCTTGACATCAGCGGCGGGAACGGCGCCAAATGGGTCCTGCTCAACCTGAAGAACGGCTCGGTAGATATGTTCCCGCCTGTTACAGCCAACATGACCGTCCGTATTAAGAGCGGTTTCTACATCACCCATGCCAAGGGCTCTGGTGCCGTGGTTGGCACCGGCTCTCCGCAGCTGTTCTGTGAAGTAGCCCAGAAAGGACTCTAATACTCTGATATAGGTGGTAGGGTGGCAGGACTCAGCACCGCCACCCTACCCCACTAAAGAAAAAACCTTACTCTCGACAAAGGCAAACGGTAAAAGGACAAATGAAAAAGAAACTGGTTTTTATAGGAATGGTATTACTCGCCCTGGTGTTGACCACCGGTACCTTCGCTTACACCTATACCAATATCGGCACAACAACACTGGATGTTACTCTGGCTGACGGCGTCTGGACCACCTACCAGCCATCAGACAATCAGCCTCTATGGAATAACATCCTGCCCGAGGGTGAGTTTAATACCGAAACCCTTGTACCGGTTGCCGCTGGCGATGATACCGAGCTGCCCACCCAGTACCCCGCTTCCGATGAACACTGGGACAAAGTGGATGACCAGCCCACCGCCGATGACGGTGATACCTACGTATCCACCTTAACATCCAAACACTGGGAGAGAGACCTGTACAACCTCAGTAACTATACAGGAGTCGGCGGCGAGGAAACGATAACCGGTATTACCGTTTATTTCCGTTACGCCGCTGGCGGAGGCTACAATGTCAAAGCCATGGCCGCCCTCAAGACCAATGGCCAGGTCTATGAAGGCCCTACATTAACTTATTCCGGCACTGATTTTGTGACCGAGTCATGGCAGTGCACCACCAACCCTGACACCGGTGAACCGTGGACATCGGAAGAAATAAATGAATTACAGGCCGGGGTCACCATGAAGGGCAATAAAAAAACGAAACCCGCCCTCTGCACCCAGGTCTATGTCGCGGTCAGCTACGAGTTCTCTATTACCGAGGGTGAAGTACCCCACGGTCACCTGTATGACATCACCCCGCACGAGGATTATACCGGCGACCTGCTGGTAAAGCTTTACCTGACCAACACCGCCGAACTCCTCAAGGCGTACCAGTACCTCAACATGAAGGTCTACATGGCCAATACACTTGAAGCGGAAAAAACGCCCGATTACCAGGTCCTCAGCATCGAGACCGGCGTAGTTTTATTTAACATTGAAGGCGGCTCCGCCGAAACCTATATCATAGAAATAACCGGCGGCAGCTACCGCCTGATTTCCGGCGACTCCGATGAATGGGGGGCTGGCTGGAACATTATACCCGAATTCTATTGTGAGGTCGGACAGAGGTAAGGCATAGGATAGTATCATGAAACGCGCCATAGGACTAACATTCGCAGTAATAGCCTGTATAATAGCTTTCCTCTCCGTAAGAGGAACACTGCCGTTTATGCCTATCTTCGGCTCCAGTATGGAACCGGCGCTTCAGTCCGGCGGCCTGCTCATGATTGAGCCCGTAGAACCCCGGGATGTCAAGGTGGGCGATATCATCGTATACAATGTCCCGCCCATGGTCCGGGACTACTATAGCTACCCCCCGACGGTCGCCCACAGGGTCATAAAAATTAATACCACTCCGATCCTCGGTTTCCGTACCAAGGGCGATAATACCGGCGAAGACCCCTTTACCATAAGCCCCCAGGACATCAGGGGCACGGTTGGCAGTCAGATACCGTTCCTCGGACTCCCGCTGCTGTTCTTCCAGAGTCAGCAGGGTCTGATATTCGCTATTATTGCCCTCGCCCTGCTTGCCTTCTTCCTCTACGGCGGCGAGATAACCCGCGGCGGCAACCTGGTACACCGGGGAATCTTTGCCCCTGTCATTAACGAGGAAAAACGCTCCAGCCGGGCGCTGACGAGCAAGATAGAAGCCACGGAACAAAAGATGAACACCACGGAACAGGCACTGGAGAAGTTTGCCGGCGCCATTGCGGAATATGCCCAGCACCTGTCCAGCCATACCAGCGCTATCCAGGGCCTCTCCGAGGCCTCTCAAGAATTAAAGAAGGGCGCCGCCGAGCAGAACCGCGTCCTGATGACACTCGTGGAGAACATGGGCAAGCCGGGAGCCGGGCTGGGAGCAACCGCTATAGAGATAGAGGCGCCGGTAACAGAACCCGAACCCGAGGTTGAAGAACCGGTAAAACCTTTCCACGGAGCCCTGCAAAAGGGAATACCGGGTTGCGCGCGGAAACGCCCCCTCACTCCCAATGAAATCCTCAGCAAGCCCCATTAGGTATAAACAGCCACGACCACCGCATCCCTGGGACTGTGCTCATCGAAGAATATCACGGCCACCCTGCGTCCGGTAATCATTTCCGCCGATGATATATTCCTGGCCACAGCCACATCTTCCAGATAGACCTTATAGCTGCTGGCGAGTCGAACCGTGGCCGTATAGTTACCGGAGTTGAAACTCCTTAGCTCACCTTTCCTCAACTTCATAATAGAATTCCTCCGAAAATACAAATCAGACACCCAAACTGTCATTCCCGCAAAGGCGGGAATCCAGAGGGGGTAAGGAGGTCTGGATAGTCGGGTCAAGCCCGACTATGACAAAAAGGGGTAACATACTCATCTCCAATGCCTCCTTCGTACCTTACCTACACCGCCCCCAAGCTTAATCGCTGGCGGTACTCTCCCCGCTGGGGATTATAGACCAGGACGAGGCCCAGCACCCTTTTCTTCTCCGCATCGAGTCCCGCCCGCGCATCGGTCACATCAACGACGTCGTAGAGCTGCTGTCCGCAGTTCACCGGGATGACAATCGCACCCCCGCCCGCTTCTATCTCAGCTTGTCTTAAATAAGCCTGCCCCCGTTGCTGGGCTTCCGCCACGGTGCCCGTATTCCTATCCTCAACCTGGACCAGCCGGTCGTAGAGTCGGTCTATCTCGTCCCAGTCAAAGCTGTCGGCCAGAATCAAATTGCCGCCGACCGTATCATACCCCTCCACCTGCACCCGGTTCATTCGCAGGGCTCCCCGCAGGTATCTCCCCTCCCGGAGCCGGTGCTCTCCGCCGTAGCTGTAAACGGAGCTATCCGACGATAACGGATTGACGATATAAGCCTTGTTACCTTCGATGAAGATGACATCGGGGACAAAGGACAGCAGCTTGTGTATCACCGCCCGGCCGCTATTATCCGGGCTTACCGTAAAATCGGGGTAAAAGCCGGTTACCACCGGCGACTGCGATATCACCTCGAGCTTCAGGCCTACCCTGGCTAAAATCAAAGCTATAATTTCTTTAACGCTAAAATCATCGGAAGTCCGGTTCCAGCGGAACTGGTGCCGCGCCTTCCAGTCGTTAAGCGCCCCCCACCCATCCCTGGCGTGCAGAATCAGGCTGGCTTTCCCACCGGAGCTCGTATGTTCGTAGGACTCCAGACAAAAGCTCTGGCCAGCGCTGTACTCGCTGCCAGAAAGGGTAACATAGCCGGGACTAAACTCCAGATGGCAGCCGATGTCGAGGATGGCCAGGTCGCCTTCCCCCGGCGCGGCATACCTCCCGTCGTCGTTCCTCAGTTCCACCGTTAAACCGCCTGAAGTCTCACCGGCTTCCTGCCTGACGCCGACAACATCCGCCGTCAGGTCGAGGCTCTGGGCAGCCAGCGGTGCCCTCCAGACGCCGTCGGGACAAGAGAGCCAGCCGTAATCGCCGTGGTGCGCCATGGCCAGGCCGTATTCCGAGGATAAATTGAACGGCGCAGGCTCCCGCCACAGCCCGTTGATGAAATCCGTGCCGGGTATGGAATGCGACCGGAAGGGACGATTATAGGCTGCGGTGCCGGCGAATTTTTCGACAAAGAAACAGCGGTAGACATCCGGTTTACCCAGAAAGGGCTGGCGGTACTCGAAATCCCCACCCGACGGCGCCGAGGCAAGCTCTTTCAGCGCCGACCATGTCCCGGCGGCGACATCGCCGCCATCTCCATAAACCAGACTCCACAGCTTGTAGTTCCCCGCCGTGTCTTTCCCGGTAATTAGCAGGTTCCAGTCGCCGTCATAGACACAGGCAACCCCGGATAAATCCCCGGTGGCCCTGTCCCAGGCCGCCTTTGTCTGCCACTGGCCGCTGATATTCTTCTTGACGTAGAGGGTCGATTGGTCGGCGAAGAAGATGGCCAGGTCGCCGCCGGGCTTATAGGCCGCCGCCAGGCCGTAGATAGCAGTGGTCGGCGTGTAGTCGATAAGCTCGGGGCTGCCCCAGCTAACACCGTAGTCCGTGCTCTTGATGCGTCTGATTTCCCGGTTGGACTTAATCCAGAAGATGGAGACCTCTGTCCCCAGTGAAGCCGCCACCACCACGATGGCATTGTACTGGCCGGTGTAGGTCCACTGGCTGAAATCGCTCCCCGGGCCGGGACTGCCCACCCTCTGCCGGTACAGCTTCCGGGAATCGGCGGGCAGGGTTATCCTGGCCCTGATAAGAGAGCCGTCGCCGGGCATGGTCACGGCATGGAAGTAGTCCTCCTCGGAGCCATCGTACAGCCTGGACCAGTCCTGTCTGACCACCCCGGCTATTTTGTTGACGGCCTCAATTTTGACGTAAGGAATCGCCGCCTCCTGCTTCGGGGCGGCCAATAGCGTTGATGTTAACTCGCGCATCGCTTTACTCCAGTGCCCCGGTCGATTATGGGCCGTAATCGGTTGTTTTCGAAACGATTGGATAGTACGGACGGTAGAGAGTGCTGGTCCTGACACGGTTTCTTCGTCCCAGCCTCCTCAGTTCCTGCCGGAAATACTTCAGCTTCCGGTTACCCCAGTCGAGAAACTCCTTCGGCGTTACCGTCCCGCCGACATTGACCCGGTTGACCGCATAGACCGCCCACTCTATCGCGGCGAAGCCGCCGGCACCGACCGCAATCAGGTCTTCATACGGCGCGGGTATGGTGGAACCGCCGGCATCGAGGGTATGGAGCTTACCATAGTATATGTAAGCATCGGAGCCGTCCGGCACCTCATCCCCGAGGACAGTCAGCGTATCGCCCCACAGCGAAAAAGGCTGGTATCTTTTGGGGAACCTGTCTACCGGGTACTCCACGGCCTCCACCACAACCCTGTCGGTTACGGTAGATATATCCAGCTCCCTCGAGGCCGATGTCGTGGCTTTGGTCGCCTTCTGCTCATAAGGTATCCGCTCGGAGAACTCCTTAACGGCGTGAGCGATGTGCCGGCTAATCTCATCGTCTGTCCAGCGATAGTTACCGGCGTCCTCGTCATGCAGGTCACGCCTGACTATGGCTCTCATATCAGTCAGATTCATAGTTACCACTCCTTATAGCTTTCTTACTTCCACCCTGTCCAGTTTGGTGCAGGGCAGCCCTTCGTCGTGGCCGCAGAGTTCCAGGTCGCAGAAGGCTATCTCCTCATTGGGCTCGCTCTCGTTGATGCTGACCGCCTTGCCGCTTAAAGTCCTGGCATAATCCATCAATGACCGGGCATCGGCCTCGCTGTCAAAGCTCAGGTCCACTCTCACTCTGTACTTCATTGATACCTCCATTTAGTTGCCAGATAGTTGTGTTGGATTTCCTGTGGGGTTAGGACACGGCTGTAAATGCGAGCTTCACCGATATTCCCTATTAGAGGATTGTTCCAAGTATTAACAACCCACTGTGCCCCAATAGCAAATTTGGCATCGGCATCCGAGCTTCCCTTCTTCAGTGTTTGCGGGTTGCCCGCATCCGCTTGACCATTAAAGAAAAAGTTAATGGTAGTTTCATCCCTGGTTACAACCACATGCGTCATAACATCAGATAGCGTTGATGTAGAACTAACGCTATCTGCACTACCATCGTCAGCATAGAGAGCAGGAGTCACCGAAGCACCAACGTAGAATACAAATGGCCAATCACTTTGGGTCGTTCTCTTTGCTAGGAGCACTCCTTCTGTGTCAGTCGTCTTAACCCATATTTCCAGCGTGAACGCAGAAACCAGGTCAAGTATTGCCGAATCCCCACAATAAATCCTGTCATCCACGCCATCAAAGTACCTGCCGCCAGGTCGCCACAAAGCACCCGTTACAGTGCATACATGTCCGTAGGCGTCCCTGGACAAGAGGGAACTGCCATCCTGTTCATATAATGGCAGATAAAGCACCAGACTGGGGTCAAATATAAACTTCACAACACACCTCACGAAGCCGAATAGACTACCTTGACATAGCTTGAGCTCTTGGTCTTGCCGGTGGCGGTTTCTCCTCCGGCGCCACCCGACTTAACCATCAGCCGGACTTCAAAAGGCACCGCATCGAAGTTGGCCACCGGTTTGAAGCGCCCGCTGTAGGTGTATTCTCTGTAAGTAGAGGCGTTAGCCGCATAGGTTACCTCGTCATGAAGGTCAACCCAGGTGCCACCCTGGTTGCGCGCCTGCCACTTGAGAAGGACGGATTCGGTAGCACCGCTCGACTTTACCGCGCAGGTAAGCCCGAACTCGTACTCCAGCACTTCGCCCAGCGCCGGGGGCTTAATCGTCACGCTCTCGACTTCCTCGTAATCGTCGGTGGTCGTCGTATGCTCGGCGCTCCACTGCACTCCGTCCGCCGTCAGGCTGCCCCTGGCGAAGGGGTGCTCGATATGTTCTACTACTGCCAGTACCATAATTTTTCCTCCCGTAAGGGGGAGGGAGTTCCCTCCCCCTGTCTATCTTTATGTAAAGTTTTAGTCCTTGACGCCGATTAATGTCGCCGCCTTGACGGACGAAAACAGCGCCAGAGATACATACCACTTGACCCTGGTCCGCGAGGCATCCTTGTTCTCCAGCGGCCCTACCGGCTCGGCCTGCAGGTGCCCCGGGCTGGTCAGCCCGCAGAGGGCCCCCTCCCCGAACTGCACGGCGTAGATGGTGGAGCAGGTGCCCCCGGTAGTGCCTGTTTCCAGGCTTGAAACTACGGTGTGGGTATCCAGTATCCAGTCATTAACGCCGATAGGCACACCGTCCCAGAGCTGCACGAAGTTGCCCCACTTGTCCCGTTCGGTCTCGGTCATGCCGCCGGCCGCCCTGACCAGGACATTGATTTTTCTCCTGGAACGGCGACTCATCAGCAGCATATCGGGCTTGCCGCCCTTGACGGCGTCGATAAGCTCGTCGAGCTTGGCCAGGGTCAGCGTGGCGCCGGTAGCCCCCATTGCCACTACCCGGTCGCTGGCCGACTCGGTATCGATGAGTTTCCTCAAGCCGTCGAACTGCTTGGCATTGGTGTCGGAATCCCCGTAGATAAACATCTCTTCGAACTTGTCCTTGAGTGCCTTGGCCTTCAGCTCGATTACCGCCGCTTCCAGGTCCTGGATATTGCTGCGGGTGGACTTAAGAAAGTTGTCCACGTCGGCGTCACCGCCCATGATTTTCAGGTTGGCGGTAATTTGCTCGAAGGTAGGCGTCGATTCCGCCCAGGTATCACCGACATCGTAAAAGTCGATGCTGGGCAGGGTCTTTTCCTGGTTATAGGTCAGGCCGTTACCCACGATTTCGATAAAGGGCAGGCTCTGGAGCACCGGCGAGTCTTTGACGATGGTCTCCACCACCCCCTGCAGCAGCATATCGTTGGATAGCTTGGCTGCCTCTTCTAAAGTCATTGCCATTTTATTTTTCTCCTCCCTCTTTTAAAATTCCTGTTTTGTTTGTATCTGTCATTCCGGGGAACGCTTTCCCCCTGTCATTGCGAGTCCTCACGCTACGCTCAGGATAAACTCCGCGAAGCAATCCGCCCCCCCTTCTCTCACTCACCTGTCATTCCGGCGCAGGCCAGAATCCAGCCGGGAGGGAGTAGCCTGCTCTTACGCATCAGGACGAAGAACCTCCTATTGCGTATTGAATTTTCTCCCGGGCCGAGAGCGACGACAGGTCTAATGGCGCCCTCTGCGGGGCGCCGGCAGGCACTCTCGTTTTCGCCGCTTCCGCTTCCATTTCCTGTCTGACTCTTTCCATGAGCGCCCGGGCGTTCTTCAGCGATTCGTTCACTTCCTCGATGGAATCCCCGGCTATCAGCTCAGTCAGGATGCCGGGGTTCGCCTGCACCACGATTTCCTTATAGGCGGCTACCGCCTGCGGTAAGGCCTTGCCGAGCTCGTCCAGCGACTGCTCCGTATCGTCCAGCGACTGCTTTAACGCGGTTATTTCGCTGTCTTTCGTCACCAGCGCCTGCTCCAGCCTTATAATGGTTGCGTCGCGGGACTCAAGCTCACGGGTAAGCGATTCGTTCTCCTGCTTGAGCTTATCAAGCTCATCCACGTCCGCCTCTAACTCTTCGGTCTTTTCCTGTTCTTTTTCCGTAACCATCATTCCTCCTGATTACTCCTCAACGCCTTCCGCCCGGGGCGGCACATCTCCCTCTCTCGCTCCACCCCTGCTGGATTTGGCATTAAGCTCTTTATTCATCTTGAGAATGGACTCCCTTTCTTCCAGCCACCGCTCGAACTCGTAGTCGGGGTCACGCACGCCGACCTCGTCCATGGCCGTCCTCCGGGAGTGTATTCCCGTCTGCACCATGACCTGTTCGCTGCTCACCTTTCTCTCCATGTCCTTGGGCAGTACCGGCCCCCACACCACCCGCAGCTGGTTGTCCCCGAAGTCCTCGCCCCGGTACTGGGTCAGCAGCTTGAGAATCATCTCGTTGCGCCGACTATATGCGGCCGTCCGGATAATCCTCTTCCGCCTGACCTTCTGTAAAAGCGGTTGCAGCTCTATCTCCAGAGCCACGCCGGACATGTCCCTCTCGATGCCCCCGAAAGCCGACCTCGGCGATTCGGACAGGTCGTGCAAAGCCCGGTATATCAGGTCGATATAATTAATATGCAAGTTGACGCCGCCCCCCTGAAGCAGGTCGAGCAGGTAGGCCTTGGCGTCTTCCGGGATGTTCCACACCGCCCCCGGCCTGATGGCGATGTCCTCGGACTCCTCCACGTTCTCCAGCACGGCGATAGGGTTCCCGGATAGCTCCAGTATCCGCGATAGCTGGCTCATGGCGCGGTTAAGCTCCCGCTGCGACTCCATTATCTGCGGCAGGTCGGAGACCCCCCAGAACTTCTTGGGCTCGCGCAGGTTGGGAAAGACGATGAACGGGATAAAACCGTAGGGATTGGGCTTGGCCTCAATTAAGGCATTGTCCAGGTACAGCTCGAAATCCCTGTCCGTCCACAGCTCAACGATAATAGCCGTCTTTTTCTGAGGTTTTACCCCGTAGATAAGCTCGACCTCCTCGGCGGAGAGCCGGTACCGGGAAGCCACCCGCCACACCCGGGAGACATCGTCCCCCGAGCACCACGCATATATTCCCTGGACGTCCGGCGCCGTCACCCTGACCCTTTTCTCGGCGGCGTCCCAGGTAACCTTATAGCAGCCGTCACCCAGCACCGCGCAGTCGATTTCCGTCTCCAGGTCGAGCTGCTCCAGTTGATTGTCCGCGTAGACCTTGTAGAGGGCTGCCTCTGCCTTCCTCGCCCTGGCTCTCGCCTCGTCCGAATCCTCAAAGGGGTCGACGGCGAAGCTTATGCCGGTCATTAAGTACGATGTTATTTTCTCCACGAAGACTCTGGCATAGTTGAAAATCAGGCGCCGCTCGCCCCGCCTCTCTCTCCCTTCCCACTGATGGCCGTTATAGAAATCGAGTAGCTCTTTATAGCCCCTGAGCCTTTCCGGGTCAAGGCGATTCAACTGTGCGGTGACCGTTTCGTTCGCCATGTTTCTTTCTCCTTAATAAATAGTCTTACCGTTTATCGGGTTCCTCGCTCTGCTTTATAGGTGAGGTAGGTAAAGTGTTATTTAACGCCCTCTGTATCGTCCTCTGGCTCACCCCGAACAATAATGCCAGTTCCTTGACCCCCCACCCTCCTGTAAAAAGCCTGTTTATCTCCCTGTTCCGTAATTCCTTCAGCCAGCGCTGCCTCCCGCGCGGTTCATCGTAAAGGCACTGCGGGAACGGACAGTCCAGGCAGGAATCGGCATACTCGCATCCTTCATCCCGGTAGTGGCAGTATTCCGGCGGTAAATCCGGCTCATTCTTACTGGTTTCCTCCTTCTCTTCCTGTTCAGCATCGCCAATCTCACGCGTCACCAAATCCATAGCTCACCTCTCAAACCAAACAGGGTTAGAATAGCACATATGTTCTATTTCGTCAATGGAATTTTGTCGTATTTTGGGCGCCAATGCTTGACAAATGTGTTCGGGAATGTTATAATTGCTTTGATAAAGCAATATTTATTAAGGAATGTTAAGAGAATAAAATGCCGGTCTGGGATAATTATCTTAATGTGATTGAGGCCAGTCGCCGTCTCAAGGTTCATCCGGAAACGGTGAAACGGCTATGCCGCCAGGGAGACATCCCGGCTACCAAGATTCATAACACCTGGCTCATTAACAAAGATACCCTGGACAACTTCGCCGGGACATATAATCCGAGTCGCGGCGCCAGGAGAAGACTAGTACAGTGAAAGGAGCCGACGAAAAGAAATCGGTACTACCCGGCAACGAATCCCCTCCACAAGGAGGCCAGCATGAAAACAGCGGAATGCTCCGCAAGATATCATAAACGTTTCTTCTCGCTGGTAATAATTTTACCGTTACTCGCTGTGCTCTTAATGAGCACCCCTGCCCTGGCGGCGCCCGTAGTCACTTTGGACCCCGCCTCTGGCGCCGTCGGAACCAAGGTGACTATATCCGGCACTGTTTTCGACTCCTATAAAGGTGATAGCATTCATATATTCTTTGACAGCACAGAAATATCCGGCAGCAGTCCGCTCACCGTCCCTCAGACAGGTGAGTTCACTATCCCGTTTACCATCCCCGCCACTGCCACCCCCGGCCGTCACTGGATTCGGATAAAAAGCGAAGCCGACTCCACGGACTCCCTGGCCAATAACTTTTTCATCGTTGAAGAGCCTGGCATAACTCTGGATGTTGTTGACGGCCCTGCCGGCACTGAAGTCACTATCATCGGCATCGGCTTCTACGCCGGAAGGACGGTCACCCTGTACTATTACAATATTGTTGAGGATATCATCAATACGGTAACCGCTTCTTCCGTGGGCCAGTTCAGCCATAGCTTCACCATACCCAATAGTATCGGGGGTATTCACAAGATTACCGCGTCCAATGCCGAAGGTCACCTGGCTGAGGCTGAATTCGAGGTGCTCCCGGACCTGAAGCTCAACCTGACCTCCGGTGGGTCCAGAGAATTGCTGAATGCCAGCGGCACCGGTTTTGGTTATCGGAGCAAGGTTAATATCACCTTCGGCAACTTCACCGTGGCTACCGTCAAAACAGATGATTACGGCAACTTCGATATTGAATTCAACGTGCCGGATATTAAACCCAATCAGTACGATGTCAAGGCAAAGGACGAAGCAGATAATGTGGATAAAGTAAAGTTCACCGTCACCGCCGGGGCTAGCCTGAGCCAGACCACCGGCTCCGTCGGCAGCACAATTACCGTTCGGGGTAGCGGCTTTGAAGTTGGAGAAACGGTTACCGTGGACTACGATAATCTGCGTGTCGGTACGGCCACAGCTGATAATAATGGTGGCTTCACCATAACTTTTTATGTCCCTTCCAGCGGTAGCGGCAGTCACGTTATCACCGTCAGCGACGGCACCACCACCAAACAGCTTGCCTTCACCGTGGAATCGGAAGCCCCACAGAATCCTGCCCTGAAGCTGCCTCACAACAGCAGCGAGGCAAGGTCCGAAGCCTTCCTCGATTGGTATGATGTTACCGACCCCAGTCTGCCCGTGGTTTATAACCTTCAGTTAGCTTCCGACCAGAATTTCTCGTCCCTGGTTTTGGTAAAAGAAGGACTGACCGAATCAGAATATAACCTGACCGGGGAAGAAAAACTCATCGCAGTCGCTGAAACCGTC
Organism: Dehalococcoidales bacterium; assembly: GCA_034430675.1. GTDB lineage: Bacteria > Chloroflexota > Dehalococcoidia > Dehalococcoidales > RBG-16-60-22 > JAFGPF01. The sequence continues at coordinate 33,688 of DAOUEB010000048.1, read as the reverse complement.
CTCTACTTCTGGAGGGTAAAAGCCATAGATGGCGCTGGCAATGAAAGCGAGTGGTCTGAACCGTGGTCGTTCTACATAAACGCACCGCAAGCGCCGGTATTGCTGACGCCGGCATCGGATAGTATGTCGGATATGCCGGTGCTCTTTAACTGGCAGGCTGTCACCAGTTACAGCCTGCCGATGACTTATAACCTGCAGCTCGCCACGGACCTGAATTTTACGTCCGTCATCTTCGAGAAAACAGGGCTGACCTCTTCCGACTACCTCCTGACCGAAGAAGATGAACTGGAACTCGAACGGGAAATAGCCTATTACTGGAGGGTAAAAGCCATAGATAGCGTTAACAACGAAAGCGATTGGTCAGCTCCCAGCTCATTCTATATCGACTCTTCATTCACTTTTCCTGGCTGGTTAATATATACCTTGATAGGTATCGGGGTCATTATCATTGTGTATTTTGCTTTCCGGTGGGGCAGGCGCACCGCCTACCAGCCGCCGGACTAACTTTTGAGTGGTGGTAACGTTATATAAAATGGGGAGTTTATCTGGTACACGATAAAATATTAATACTTTATTCAGGAGGCTGAAATGAAATACACAGGAATTATTAGAATGCTCGTGGTGACGCTCATCCTGTCACTTTTGCTGATGGCCGTACCGGCATTGCCGGTCCACGCCACCAATGATATTACGGCATCACCGGCTTCGGGTAAGGTTGGTGACACCATTACCGTCAGCGGTACTAACTTCACCCCGAGTACCGATACCAGCGAAAAATGGGCCAGAGTTATCTTCGCTCAGAATTCAGCCTTAGTAGGACAGTACATTGATACAAACGTCAATAGCTACGAGGTTGTCGCGAATGCGCTTATTGGCGAAGAATACACCGCCACCGAGGGGGATTTCAGCACCACCTTTACGCTACCCGCAACACTCACCGATGGTTCCGCTGACGTCAGCGTTACCTCCGGTACTTACTACATTTATGTCACTTTGTTAGGCGCTACCCTCATTAAGTCTAAAGCCCAGTTCACCATAGCCGCCGGCGCTATTACCATTACACCCACCACCGGCCCCGTAGATACTGCCGTGAGGATTGTCGGCACCGGCTATGTCGCCAGTACCGCTATCACTGTCACATATGATGGCACCCCGGTTATCATCGATAGTGGCAGTACTACAACCCTGACCAACGGTAGCCTTGATTCTTATATCTACATCCCGGATAGTGTCGCCGGCGCCCATACCATAACCGTGACCGTAGGCAGCAGTGATGTTACCGCCACGTTCACCGTAGTGCCGGACATACTCATTACACCACAGTCGGGAGAGGCCGGCTCCACCGTGCTTATGAGCTGCACCGGCTTCGCTAGAAGGGCGGTACCGACAATATACTTCAATGCTTACCCGGTGGAAACACTATCGCCGGTAATAGCAGACACTTCAGGTACTTTTTCGGCATCTTTCATCGTGCCTTCAGGGTTAAACGCCGTAGTATATCAGGTGGAAGCTGATGACGGCACCAATCTTGCTGTTGCCAGTTTCACCCTGAACGTAGCCCCTCCCACCGAGCCCACCCCCGAACCTGAACCCACGCCCGAACCCACACCCACCCCCCCATCCACCTCAACCCCCGTCCTCAGCATCAGCACCGACGGTGACACTATCGGTTCCAGTATCGGCATCGGCGGTGCCGGCTTTACCCCGAATGCTGAGGTTACTATTAAATACGACGATACGGAAGTAGCCACGGCAACCGCCGATGCCAACGGCCAGGTCATGTCTATCTTCACGGCCCCGCCCAGCGCGCACGGAGAGCATATCATAACCGTCAGCGACGGCACCAATACCAATACGATTACCTATACCGTGGAATCGGTAGCTCCGGAGACACCCCCGCCCCTGTTACCGGAGATGGGAGTCAAACTAAAATCTCCGGGAACCTTCGGCTGGGAAGATGTTACCGATGACAGCATGCCGGTAACCTATGTCCTCCAGATTGCCACCGACGATACTTTCTCGGAAGCCTCCATTGTCATGGAGATTACTGACATTGAGCTTTCCACTTACACCCTGACCGAAGCCGAGGAGCTCAAACTGGCTGGTCGCAAAGACGCTTTCTACTGGAGAGTACAGGCCGTAGATGCCGCCTCCAACGAAAGTGAATGGACCGGTGCCGGCGAATTCTATTCCGGTGGTGGTCCCGGTTCCTTCCCCAGCTGGGCGCTGTATACCATACTCGGAATCGGTGCGGTACTTATCTTTGGCATCGGTTACTGGCTGGGCAGGAGGACTGCCTTCTACTACTAAAATATAGTATGCTGCATTCCCTTACCCCACCCCCCTTTGCTACCCCCTCTCCTTCGGACCCTGCCTCCCGGAGGAGAGGGGGATATTATTTTAACATCCCCACCCCCCGTAAAAATATCCCCCCAACCACATGGATGTCATTGCGAGTGTAGCAAAGCAATCTCTATTTCACCCCTTTGACGCGCTTGTTTCTCTCACCTTCGGCCGTTGCCTTCCCGGTCACCGGGTGCGGGAAGTGGAACGGCAGTATATAACCTGAGGGATATCCGTAATCGATGCCCTTGGCCGGCTTGTCCGACTGCCACCATTCGGGCAGCCTCATTTCTTCGCCTTCTCTGGGCGGCCGCGGCCTGGCGACCCTCTCCTCTTTAACCCATCCCCGCGCCGGTGTCCCGGAGTACACGGGCACCCACTTGATTTTCCACAGCTTCCAGACGCCATCCTCTTTAATGAAGTCGTTCTCGTAGATGCCGCAGGCCAGCGCCTGGTTGACGCCCATGTCGCCCATGGGCAGGGCCATCGCCCCGAATCCCCACCAGCGCCCCTGGCCGGTCTTTCCATCCCCGGCTATATCGATTACGTCCGAAAGGTGCATCATCTGGTGCATGAACTCCGGGTCTTTATTCGGGTTGATGTTCCCGAAGAACCGTTTCAAGCCGTCCTTGCCGTAGAACGTCCCCTCCGGCCATTCCAGCGTTGTGTCGTCCCTCCATGAAAACAGGTCCATTATCTCGTCGGGCATCCACATGACCAGGTAAAAGCTGTAGGCGTGCTCCAGCTTGCGTATCGCCTCGATGTCTTTCAGCCTCTGGAGTTCTTTCTCCAGCGCCGCCACTCTGGCTTCCAAATCTTTATCCGCCATGAAAACCCTCCCTAAAAGTGCCGTTCGACCCAATAATATCATAAAAAAAAGGGGGAGCACTAACGCCCCCCCTTACCCCCCCATCGCATGTTATCTTTTCCCACCCCGACTTGCCCGCCGAAGCCTCGGCGTAGGCGGGCCGCCCCCGCACCATCTGCGGCTTATCTCGTTAGTTACCTACACACTATGACAGGACAGTGAAAACCCAAAATGATATGAGCCAAGTTGGTTATATATTCTAATCACGTAATGATTCCTTAATTCGGTTTTCAACCAGGGGGCTTTGTAACACTCCTTGCCGTAATTGCTTCACCAAATTCATGTCCATCTCAGTTTTTAATTTGAGTTTACTTTGTACCAACTTTTCTACTAAATGATCAATAGTTTTTTCTATTACTTTATTACAGTCTACAATTGAATCAACGTGAAAATTTGAATATTTACTAGAGGAAATTTCAATTAACGTTTCATTCGGACACATTTTTTGACGTAGTTTGACCTTTTCAATTTGAGAAGAGGCGCATACGAGAAAAATTACTCTATCTTCATGGGGATTAATATTAATTACAATGAAATAATGCGGTTCTGACGAACTGAAGCTACTTTCTGTGAAATAATAAACAGAACCAGGTCGTATAGTGGCTCTGATGGCGACTTCTGGAGGAACATCAATCAAGGCTACCTCCAGAGAGATTCTAGGTAGGCCATTTCTGCTAACTGTTCACGGCGGAGATTCTTATCTTGATCACTCAATTCAAAACACTTTTCAACATCAGCATCTGGATCATCAAAAAAATCTTCCAGATACATTTGAATTCTGGGATCTAAATCTAATGCCTTTTCATGCCTTTTCCATTCGGGGTATTCATGAGTAATATCTGCGAGTTCAAATTGATCAAGATGCCCAAACCTCTCCCAAATATAGTCTAACGCTTCCACATCTGAGTCAGAAAATATACCATTATCAACCGGGTTTACAGATTTAAAGGTAAGGTTATCAATAACGGAAATATACTGTGAGGAATAGTCCTTTTCACTGTCACCAAGGAAACTTGTTTCTTCAGCAATGTCTTTGACATTTGAAGGTACAGGCCCATAATCCATAGCAAAATATATATCATTAGTTATTAGGCGGCCATATTTCCTTAGATGAAATCGGTCTGCGAAATATATTAATTTGAGGGCTTTCATCTTATTGATATCACCCCCCTCTTTCAAAGCGAAATAATTGAGCTCTTGAGTAGCCTTCTTATAGTCGAAGTTGAAGCTTATCCTTTGCATACCACACCTCCTTCATTCCGACACTATCGTTATATCTCAATCAATATTCAACTACAACTAATCACCCGATCCTTTCCCTTTTTCATAGTGATCGATTAATTCCGAAACTATTCCGTCGTAACTTTGCCCTTTATGTCTCAATTTGTCAAGCTTTTCAATAGTTGCGGCTCTCAGTTTTATTGATTTTCCCTTTGTTTTGATTTTCTGTTCCATGGTGACTTCAGTATACCATAGTATCCATTGGTTGTCAATAGTTTACAATAGTTACTTTCTATACAATTTGGTTACTTCTCACTCCCTCTCTTCTCCCTTCGCGGTTTTCGGCTCGTAGAGCCGCGCCGCTTCCACCAGAAGCGCCAGGCTCATCAGGTAGTCGTCGTGGCCCTGCGCCGCGTCCACGTAGAAGTTCATCGTCTGGCTCGCCCGGTAGGTGCTTTTGGCCTTCTCCATCTCCTGCCAGAACTCATGATACTCCTCGGAGCCGTCCCCCTGGTACACCTTGAGCCGCCCCGCGTTGACCGCCGCCAGCAGGTTGAACCCCAGCTCGCTCTTGCTTTTCTGCGTGAACTTGAACGGCGTCACCCGCGTGCCGAGCGATTTTCGCAGGAACGATGCCACCGGCTCCCCTACCCCGGTGGCGTCGACGACTACCCTCCGGCACCGCCACACCTTCCTGATGATGTCTGCCAGCCGAGCGTACAGCCCGGTGTGCTTTATCCCCGTCCACCGGTAATGCTCGACGACTCTGACGACCGGCTCCCCGACGATTTCATCGACCGACGTAAAGTCCAGCTCGCCGATTGTTACTACTGTTGAGTCATGACTGTGTTTGGCCGCTTTTGCATAGCTCCCTTCGATTTCCTCCGCTTCTCCGGCGAGGTCGATTCCCGCCACGTAGACCTTCCCCGGCTCACCGTGTCGCTTCCGGGAGTGCTCACCCTGCAGCTGAGCCCTCTGCTGTTCGTTGAGGAATCCGCCCCCGCCGTGTATCGGCAGCAGGCGGTACTGCGTCAGGAACAGCGGGTGGTTCTCCCCCAATCGTTCTCTCTCCAACTCCACATAAGCCCGGTAGTCCGGGTTGTGCCGGGCGACCTCCTCCCAGTCGTAGCGGAAGTGCCGCTTCACGCCGTCTTTGCGCTCCCGTTCGAGGTTCGTCTGCTTGACCTCCTCGAGCAGCGTGGTGTCGTCCCAGGTCGTGCCGTAATGGACGGTCGTGACGTTGGTCGTCGCCCCCATCGGCTTGAACTCCTTGGTGTATTTTTCTTTGCCGACGTCCTGCGACTCGTCGATTTCCAGGAGCAGGTGGGCCGTGTTACCGACCACGTTGGCTGTTTCCTCCGCCGAGAGGAAAATCGCCCGGGCGTCGCCGAGTCTTACCGTGTAGCCGAGCTCCGACTTCCATATGCCCCGGAATCCGGCGTCGTTGAGCCTGTCTTTGAGCCTCCTCATCGATATCGCCGCCTGCGGCTTGAACGTCGGCGAGCATTTTATTAAATTCTTAGACTCCCCCATGTGGAGGGTCAGCAGGAGCAATTCCAGCTGTGCCGAAAGCTCGTTTTTGCCCCCCTGCCTCGCGATTTCCACCGAGAAGGTAAAACCCTTCCCCCCGAACACGCTATCCAGCACCGCCACCGCTACCTCCCGCTGGTAAGGCCGCAGCCTGTTTATAGATATATTTTCATCCACTTTTCACCCACTTCTGTCATTGCGAGCCGCGCAGCGACGAAGCAATCCGTACGCTTCCTGTCATTGCGAGCGTAGCGAAGCAATCCGTCCCTCAATTTGTCCCCAGCCCCCACATGGGGCGTCTAAGAGGGGCGAAGCCCCTCTTTCTATTAATTCCCAATCTCCTATATCTGCTTCCCGATAACACTCGCCCCTATATTTATCCCCAGCGGCAGCGCCACGTCCCTCAGCACGTTGCCGATTGCCTCCCGCAGCCCCTTCCGCTGCTGCCCGGTGATGTTGTACCGCGTCTTCACCAAACCCGCCAGGGCGTTCGTCGCCTGCATGATGAGCTTGATATTCTCCGGGTCCTTCTCCAGCACCGACTTTATTTTTACCCTCAGCAAAGCAATCTCGTCATCGATGCCATTAACATCAGCCGCAAGCTCAAAGTCAAGCTTTTCAGCTTCATCCAGAACTCTGGAATAAAAATTTTGTTTTTTATCGCTTTGGCTTCGCTTTGAGGTACTTTTTCTGCCTGTTCTTTCCGGCATCAAGCTCTCCTTTGTTCAGTGCTCTGACAGTAGCCAGGACAATAGTGTGAGCCGCCAGGTCCCACCTCTGGTTTTTCACAGCTAACCTTAATAGGCTCATATTCCCTCCTATCCCAAAAACCTACCGATAATATTAGCACATATGTTCTTTATTAACTACGGGTTTTTGTCGTAAATTTTCAAGGCGGTTTGATATTATACTGCCCGCGTTATAGAATAGGCAGCAGGAATAAAAATGGCTATTACCAGACAACTCTACCAGCTACAGGAACTCGACCTGGAGATTGAGAAGGAAGAACAGTCCCTGAGCCAGAAAACCGGTCAGCTTGGGAACAGGGACGTGCTGGACAACGCGCAAAGCCATCTCGACTCCGAACGAAAGCGCCTGGATGAGCTAAGACACCAGCACCGCGATTCTGAAGCTGAAGTCGACGACCTGCTGAGTAAAATCTCCGCTGCCGAAGAGCAGCTCTATGGCGGCAAGATAAACAATCCCAAGGAGCTGTCCGGCCTCCAGCACGAGGTAGCGATGATGAAGACTAAGAGCGACCAGCTGGAGAACAAGGCCCTGGAAATAATCGACCGGGTAGAAGCCGCCGAAACAGCCGTAGCCACCGCCACCAGCAATCACGGTAAACTGGAGGATGAATGGCAGCGCCAGCAAAAGCAGCTGGGCGACGAGATAGAACAACTCAAGACCAGCCTGGCCGACCTCAAGGATAAACGTCAGCAGCTGGCCGGGCAGATTGATTCCCCTACCATCGAGCTCTACGAAAGAATCAGGCAGCAAAAGAGGCCGGCCGTCGCCAAGGTAGAACAGGGTATTTGCCGTGCCTGCCGCATATCACTTTCGGCCAGTGCGCTCCAGAGGGCCCGAAGCGGTCAACCCGTACAGTGCGGCACCTGCGGAAGAATCCTGTATATTCCCTGAAGGACAGATTGAACGTACACAAAGTCACAATATATACTGATGGCGCTGCCCGGGGCAATCCCGGCCCGGCAGCTATCGGTGCTACCATCAAGGACGAAACAGGTAACCTTATTACAAGCGTTTCCCGGCGAATCGGCATCACCACCAACAACCAGGCGGAATACCGCGCCATTATTGCCGCCCTGGAGAAAGCTATCAGCCTGGGCGCCAAACACGTAGTATTAAAGTCAGACTCGGAGCTGGCGGTGAAACAAATCAACGGCCGCTATAAGATTAAAAACTCAGCCCTGCGGCCACTCTACCAGGAAGTAGTCAAGCTCACCGGTTCGCTGGAAAGTGTCACGGTATCTCACGTTCCCCGTGCCCGGAACGCCGAGGCAGACGCCCTGGCGAACAAAGCTCTGGATGAGACTTAGCTCTCTTCCACCCCAACCTGTTGACTAACCCCTAACTCTCCACTACACTATAACCGGGTCAAGTAAACCGGGTGACCGCCCCGATATTTTTCGGGGAGGAAAGTCCGAGCTCCACCGGGCAGGATGCTGGGTAACACCCAGGAGGGGTGACCCTACGGAAAGTGCCACAGAAACATACCGCCCCGACTAATAATCGGGGTAAGGGTGAAATGGTGAGGTAAGAGCTCACCGGCGGCCGGGTGACCGGCCGGCTGGGCAAACCCCATCCGGAGCAAGACCGAATAGAGGGACAAAGGGACGCCCGGCCCATTCCCCGGGTTGGTCGCTTGACCCCGATGGTAACATCGGGGCTAGATAGATGGTCACCGTCCCGATTATATCGGGACACAGAACTCGGCTTACAGGTTTACTTGGCTCGTTTTTTAAAGCTCGATTATGCGGTCATTCCTGCCGGAACACGCGGAGGGAGAAATAATTCATGTCAAAGATAACAAAACTCATCATAGGCCTGTTGCTCCTGGTGGTTATCGCCCTCGCCTTCGGGGCCGGCTTTTTCTTTGGCTACAGCAATCTCCCCGGTTCGGGGGAAGGCCTGGATATTGTAGAGCAGGCCTGGAACATCATCTTCAGCGACTACGTAGACAGGTCCAAACTGGACTCCGCTAATTTGAGCATTGCCGCCATAGAAGGCATGATTGAGGCGCTGGACGACCCTTACACCTCCTATCTGGACGCTGAATACTATGAGCTGGGAATAAGCAGTCTTGAGGGGGAGTTCGATGGCATCGGCGCTTACGTAACCGTTGAAGACAGGCAGCTCTTGATTATCGCCCCCATTGCCGATTCTCCGGCGGATAAGGCCGGCATTAAGGCGGGCGACATCATCCTGGAAATAAACGGCGAACCCGTCCTGGACATGAGCCTGGCTGAGGCAATCATTAAAATACGCGGCCCTAAAGGTACGGCGGTAAGCCTCCTTATCCTTCATGAAGGTGATACCGGGCCGGTTGAGATTGAGATAATAAGGGACCGGGTAGAAGTACCGAGTGTCCGCTTTGAAATGCGGGGAGATATCGCTTATATTATTATCACCCAGTTCTCCGAGCGCACGGAAAACGAACTGGCGCCAGTCATTCAGGAACTGAAAGAGGAAAACGCCAGAGGTATCATCCTTGACCTGCGCGGCAATCCGGGAGGACTCCTCGATATCGTAATCGAGGTGGCCAGTCACTTCATTACTGAAGGCACTCTGGTGGAAGTGATGAGTAACCAGGGAAAGGTGGCAACTCTGGAAGTGATTACCAGCCCCGTAACCACTGACCTGCCGATGGTCGCCCTGGTAGACGATGCCAGCGCCAGCGGCAGCGAGGTGCTGGCCGGCGCCCTGCAGGACCACGGCCGTGCCCTCGTTGCCGGTAAGACCACCTTCGGCAAGGGCAGCGTGAATATTCTGCGCCGCCTCAGCGATGGCTCCGGACTATATATCACCACCGCCCGCTGGCTTACTCCCGACGGCCGTCTCATCGAAGGCCATGGAATCGAACCGGACAGGGTGCTTGACCTCAACGGAGAAGACGCCGTAGGGTGGGCAATTGACTACCTGACTGGCGGTGAGTAACCGAAAGGGGTGTGAATGACATGACCGATAACCTTACTTATACCGTAAACCAGGCAAAACTCTCCGTAGTACAGGGCGACATTACCCGCCAGGCTACCGACGCTATCGTCAATGCTGCCAACTCCGGCCTCATGGGCGGTGGCGGCGTGGACGGTGCCATACACCGCGCCGGTGGCCCGGCCATACTGGAAGAATGCAAACAAATCGTCGCCCGGCAGGGTCGGCTGCCCACCGGACAGGCTGTCATCACCACCGCCGGCGATATGAAAGCCAGGCACGTCATTCATACCGTCGGGCCGATATGGCACGGCGGCAGTCAGGGAGAGCCCGAACTGCTGGCCAGCGCCTACCAAGAAAGCCTGAAGCTCGCCGCCGAAAGCAACCTTTCCAGCATCTCCTTCCCTTCCATCAGCACCGGGGCCTACGGCTATCCTGTGGATAAAGCTGCGAGGATAGCCCTTAAAACGATGGTCTCCTTCCTCTCGGAGGATACTTCCGTAAAAGAAGCGGTTTTCGTCCTCTTCGATTCACGCACCTTTGAAGCGTATGCCGACGCCCTCTGGGATATAATGGGAGAAAAAGGTTAGATAAACTATTATTTTTAGCCGTCGAGGAGAAATACTTAAATGCTAGTTGTCATGAAAAACGACGCTACCGAAGAGCAGGTGCGTGGCGTTATTAAGGAAATCGAGAAAATGGGCTACCGCGGTATTCCTATGCCAGGCGCTCAGAGGACGGCTGTTTGCATTATCGGCAACAAGGGACCGGTTGAAGCCACGCAGCTACTGGCTATGGAGGGCGTTAAAGAGGCTATCCCGGTCACCAAGCCCTATAAACTCGTCAGCCGGGAGACACACCCCGAGTCTTCGGTGATATCTATTGGAGATGTGAAAATCGGCTCCGGAGAGCTAGTTATCATGGCCGGCCCCTGCGCTGTAGAGAGCGAGGAACAGGCGCTCACCATCGCCAGCTTCGTCAAAGAGCACGGTGCTAAAGTCTTTCGAGGTGGTGCTTTCAAGCCGAGGACATCTCCCTACAGCTTCCAGGGACTGGGAGAAAAAGGACTGAAAATACTTCAAAAGGTGCGCCAGGAAACCGGCCTGCTGATTGTCACCGAGGCTACCGATAACGAAAATCTCACTATTGTCGAAAAATATACCGACATTATTCAAATCGGGGCCAGGAATATGCAGAACTATTCCCTGCTCCGGCTCGCCGGCCAGTTAAGAAAGCCGATTCTCCTGAAGCGAGGCTTTGCCGCCACCATCGATGAGTGGCTCATGGCCGCCGAATATATCCTGTCGGAAGGGAACGCCAGAGTTATCCTGTGCGAAAGGGGAATACGCACGTTCTCCGACAACACGCGCAACACCCTGGACTTTGGCGCCATACTCTCCATCAAGGAAGCCAGCCACCTGCCTATCATCGTCGACCCCAGTCATGCTGCGGGGCGGCGCGACTACGTTATTCCGCTATCCCGGGGCGCTATAGCCGTCGGCGCTGACGGCCTTCTCGTGGAGGTGCACCACGACCCGGCCCACGCCCTTTCCGACGGTATGCAGTCTTTATACCTGCAGCAGTTCGAGGAACTGATGAACGAGATAGAGCGCCTGAAACAGTACCTGTAAAACCTGACATGTATCCGTTACTGAATCGGGGAGGGCTGCTCAACCACCGCCGCACTTGAAGTGCTGACCGCATGATATAGCGAAGCCAGCGCCATAGTTATCCACATAATTGCGATAATGAAACCAACACCTAAACATATCATCCCGGCAATACCAATGGGAATAGCCAGCAGGCCGATGAGAAAAACTTTCCAGGCATGGCCGTTAGTCATGCGCCAGCTGGTCTTAACTGCTTCGATTACCTCCATTTTCCTGTCCACCACCAGATACGGTGTAAAAGCCAGTTTACAGGCAAAAATAATACCCGGTATTATAATAAGAATCAACCCGACAACCACAATAACAGTAACAAGCAGGCTCGCCAGGACGGCATTCCAGTAGTTCTGGAAGGCAGCGAACATGTCTTTTATCTCGACTTTATCTCCTCTGGCGGCCTTGAGGAAGGAGAAACTAACACCATAATCAACAGGCCCGATAACCAAAATTCCGTATGCAGCTGCCACAATTCCCAGAAAAGCACCGGCACCACCCTGCGCCCAGCCACCCATACCGGATGGCAGGCTTATAACACAGGCTATAATTCCTATTAATAAAAGCTCCAGGAAAAATTTCCAGAGCTGCCTCCACCCGTTACCATAGGACGAACCTACCCCGGGCCTAAACGTAATCAGATTCGCTGTGACATTCCCGCCAGCTTCCATGTCGGCCTCCTTTTTAAGGTAAGAAATACTACTTGAACATAAAATACACTAACACGGTTAAGCTGTCAATGCTGATATCAATGGCCTGTATTAATCCTCCCGCTGGCATTCGGGGCAGAAATAAGTGCCGCGTCCCCGCAGCACGATGCGCCTGATGGGGGTGCCGCACCTGGGGCAGTTCTTGCCGACGCCGTGGGCGACGTTAAACTCGTCGTGGGCGGTGCCTAGACTACCGTCGGGTCGTATATAGTTGCGAATGCTGGCGCCCTTGCTATCGAGACCTTTCAGCAACACCCGCTTGATGGAGCCGTGAAGTCGCTCAATTTCATCCCCGGAGAGGCTCCCCGCCGGTCTCCCTGGGTGGATTTTAGCGTCGAACAATGCTTCATCGGCGTACATATTACCGATGCCGGCGATGATAGACTGGTCAAGAATGATGGGCTTTATCGACGCCGTCCGGTTGCGTAAAAGCTCTGCCAGCACTTCCGACGTGAAATCATCGTCCAGCGGCTCAGGGCCCAGTTTAGCAACCACGGCGCTTTCATCTCTGTCCAGCCACATAACGCCGAACTTGCGTGGGTCCCAGAAATGCAGTGCCACCCCGTTATTCAGGTGCAATACGGCGCGCGTAAACCTGCCGTCGGATGGGTCTATCAGCAGCGAGCCGGTCATCTTCATGTGCATGACCAGCATCTCGCCGCCGTTCAGGTGAAAGAAAAGATATTTGCCCCGTCGCGAAAGGCCCGTTATCCTCTGCCCGATAACGCGGGAGCGAAACTCCTCAACCGATGGCTGCCTTACGATACGCTCCCAGAACAGGTCGACCCCGGTAATCGTGCGTCCGAGGACATGGGACATCAGTTCGGTCTTGATTGTTTCTACTTCAGGGAGTTCCGGCATGGTTTACTTCATCTCTCCCCAGTTCCTGCCGGCCTTAGTATCCACCTTCAGCGGAATGGTCAGCTCTACCGCGGAATCCATTACCTCAGGCACGAGCTGGCGCATGGTCGCCATCTCCTCATCCGGCACCTCGAAGACAAGCTCGTCGTGCACCTGGAGCAGCATTTTGCTTTTCAGTCGCTCCTCCTCCATCTCGCGGTACAGGTTTATCATCGCCACCTTGATGATATCGGCGGAGGTCCCCTGCACCGGCATATTGATGGCCATACGCTCGGCGGCCTCTCTCACCTGCCGATTGGGCGAGTTGATATCGGGAATATAGCGTCGCCGGCCCAGCAATGTCTGCACGAAGCCGTCACGCCTCGTCTGTTCCTTGGTGTCATCCAGGTATTTCCGTACGCCCGGATATTTTACGAAGTAGGCCCTGATGAACTTACCGGCTTCCTCGCGGGAAAGCTCAGTGGCCTGCTCCAGGCCGTAGTCGCTCATGCCGTAGATAACTCCGAAATTAACCGTCTTGGCGAGTCGCCTCATGTCCGGCGTTATCTTCGAGGCCTCCACGCCGAAGAGCCGGGCCGCGGTTGCGGCATGTATATCCTCGTCATGCATAAATGCACTTATGAGGCCTTCATCCTGCGACAGGTGCGCCAGAACCCGGAGGTCTATCTGGGAATAGTCTCCACCCAGGAGGCTGGAACCCTGCGGAGCGATAAATGCCTGCCTCACCTGCCCACCCAGTTCACCCCTGACGGGAATATTCTGCATATTGGGGTCGCTGGAGGAAAGCCGCCCGGTAGTCGTCCGGGTCTGGTTGAAACTGGTGTGAATCCGCCCGGTTTTAGTGTTCACCAGACCCGGCAGGGTATCGATATAGGTCGACTTTATTTTGGTGAGCTGACGGTATTCAAGGATATCACCGGCTATCGGGTAGTCTTTACGAAATTCCTCTAATACCGATGCCTCGGTGGAGTATTTGCTCTTACCCCGGCGGCTGGTGGGTAACTGCAATTCGTCAAAAAGGATGCGTCCGAGTTGCTGGGGCGAGTTGATATTGAACTCGTGGCCGACGCGGTCATATATCTTGCCCTCCAGCACGGCCACCTGCTCGCCAAGATTTTTCGACATATCCTGCAATATGCCCGCATCAACCGCCACGCCGTTTCTTTCCATGAGCAGCAGGACCGGCACCAGCGGCATCTCAACCTCGGCAAACAACTTTACTAATCCTTCCCGGTTAAGTTCTTTTCCCAGTAATTCTGCCAGCCTTAAAGTCATGTCGGCATCAGCACAGGCGTAGTCGGCAGCCTGCTTTATGTCAACCTGCGACATTGATATCTGCTTGGCGCCGGTGCCGATAAGGGATTTGATAGGTGTCATCTCGATACCCAGCTTGCTGAAGGCCAGCGCTTTCAGCCCCACAGCCTTTTCCCCGAGGAGGTGGGCGGCAATCATGGTATCGAAGCTGAGGCCGCTGACAGCCACCCCATACTCCGCCAGCACCATCATATCGTACTTGCCGTTGTGAGCCAGCTTGGCTATTTTTACGTCTTCAAGGAGCGGCTTGAGTCGATTGATGACCTGCTCCAGCGGCAGCTGTGTGACCGCGTCCAGCAGGACATGACCGACCGGAATATAGTACGCCCTGCCCGACTCGGCGGCGAGGGATATGCCGACAAGCTGCGCCGCCATCGGGTCCAGTCCCGTTGTCTCCGTATCGAAGGCGAAGGACCTGGATGAAGAAAGGTAGTTAATCAGTTCGTCAAGGTCTTCGGTAGCAGCCACGACACGGTAGTCTCCCTGCGCCAGCCCGGCCTCAACCTCTACCGAAGCCGACTCTCCTTCCGTATCCGGCAGTTTCGGCAGGAGGCTGTAGAACTCCATCTCACGCAAGAAGTCGGCTGCCTGTTTACGGTCGTACTGTCCGATACGGCAATCATCAAGATTCAGAGTGACCGGCGTCTGTGTCACGATAGTCGCCAGCTTCTTGCTTTGACGAGCCATGTCTTCATTTTCACGCAACAAGGTCTGGATTCTTGGTGGAGTTACCTCATCTAAATGAGTATAGATTTCTTCTATAGAGCCAAATTGCCTGATTAGTTTAGCCGCATTGACTGGCCCTATGCTAGGGATACCGGGGATATTATCGGAGGGGTCGCCCATCATAGCCTTGAGGTCGGTAATATGTTCCGGGCCGACGCCGTACTTCTCTTTAACAGCCTCTGCGTCAAAAAGCATGGTATCGCTGAAAGCCCTGCCCGCCCTAGGATAAAGCACTTTCACATGGGGAGAGACCAGCTGCATGGTGTCGGCGTCGCCGGTAACGATTACCGTCTCAATCCCCTGCCGGCTTGCCTGCTGGCTCAGCGTACCCAGGACATCATCGGCCTCGTACTTGTCGATTTCAAAGAGAGGAATATTAAAAGCTTCCACCAGCTGCTTTACCCGCCCTATCTGGTTGATTAGCTCATCGGGGGTGGGCGGGCGCTGCGCCTTATACTGGTCGAAAAGCTCGTGCCGGAAGGTAGGGCCTTTCTTATCGAAAGCGACGGCATAGTGGGTCGGCTTAAGCTCGCTGAGGACTTTAAGCAGCATCAGGGCGAAGCCATAAACGGCGCTGACGACCTCGCCGGTTTTAGAGACGGTCAGCGGCGTGGCCTGACGGTATTTTGTAGCCCCGAACGCGTGGTAGGCACGGTGCACGATAGCGTTGCCGTCGAACAGCACTAAACGAGGCTTTTCCATAACCCAATTATAACAGAGTGGGGCTGTGGTTCGAAATCCCCCTTAGCCCCCCCCTTATGAAAGGGGGGAACTGGCGGGCTAAGACGCGCGACTATACGAGCCGAGAGGAGTAAGGGTTGGCTAGAGATGACTATCTAACGGCTGAAAACCGTTCCGTGTTCCTTATTACGACGGTAGGTTCAGAATTGGGTTTTAAAACGGGTAGACCGCGCTCTTTAAGGAGAGCGATATATTCTTCCATGCCCCACTTTGCCTGATAAAGACAGTCCTCCACAGAATGCCCCACGCCGGTAAAACCTTCCAGGTCAGTTGAGAAGAAGGTAAAGAAGGTGGGGTCTTCGGTGGCTTCTATCACCAAAGAATATTTTAGTTCTATCATCGCTACTTACCTTTTTTCTTAATGCCGGCCGCTTTTAAAACGGCTTCACAGGTGCCCGAGGGTATCTCCCTAGAACCATGATAATCGACTCTAATCAACTTGTCCAGTCCGGGCTTTGTATAATAACGGATAGAGCCTTTTTCACGTATAAGCTCAAATCCATTCTTTTCAAGCAGTCTGACCAATTCGCTAAACTTCACGATATTGACCCGATTTTTATATATATATGAATACCTATGCTAACACAACATCTATAAGGCTGGCAACTCCAAGCGGTGCGGTTGTACGTAACGAGAGGCGTGAAGGGAGAGTGAGTGGTAAAATGATAATATTTATCTAGAGGCTATTGATGAAGTATCTTTTAAACTCTTTTCCTTAACTAGACTTTCGCAGACTACAAATTTCTTCATCAAGCTTCTCACTATCGACTATATCTACCACCTTATAATCAACATAATTATTATCAAACACTTGCTCATCAGCGTATTCTGTTTTATTCCTGATATTAACTGGAATCTCCACTATATATTCAACTTTTTCAGTTCGCTGTATCGTTTCGTACTTAGTTAAAACATACTTTCTGCTATTCATTACGATTTACCTCCATTATACACCTTCCGTTGTGATTTCCACTTCTGGAAATCTTTCCACATTTTCCTTATTAATTTCTCTGAAGCTAGTGTAGTATTTTCTGAGAAACTAGGAGCAGCCAAAACATCAGAATCTCTCACATCCAAGTGATAAAGGAAAATAGGCGTTGTTAATGTGCAACATTTAATAAAATCTTTAACACTGAACAACTTAAAAAACCAATCATTTATATCGTTACCTATGCCTCGGCATACTAAAAACAGATAATTTTCTTTGTTACATATCGCCTGATACATTTCAGTTAGCATAACTGTACCGAAAAAGTTACCCTCCTCTTTTGAAGAATACTTAATTTCAATAAAATATGTCTTACCAGATTTACTAGCTATCAAATCACAGCTTTGATTCCTTGCCGGTTTAACATCTTCAAAACCGACTTTCTCCAGCCATTCTCCACAACTTAACTTTGCTAATCTATCCGAGACTACTCTTGCTTTAGCCATATGCTTGCCCTTATAAACAACAAACATATGGTAAAACAAATAATTTAGTTTGTCGAGTAATTTAGCAAAAATATCAATTAATTACAACTCTGATTATATTTCATGCCTCCATCAAGCTTTTTTGCTTTTTCTAGAAACCCGAAAGAATGTGCAACGCCGTCTAAAAGTGTGTCTCCCTACCTTATCATCAATTCCCAAAGTAAGGGGAATGGGAGCATATCTCACGGCCTAAGCCTCAAATGCCACGAGGGCGGCCCGCCTACGCTAACCTGCTCGCCGCTCCTCCTGAGCTTTGGCAGGTGAGAGCTACGGCGGGCAAGCCTGGGTGGGAAAAGATAACAACGAGGGGGCGGCCTGGATTCCAGCCGGAGTTTACCCCATACACCGATACGGGGCTGTAATGACAATAATGACAATATGGAAAAGGCTGAAATGGCGATAAATTGAGATTGCCACGCCTGCGTGCCATAACGCACTTCGGTGTGCAGGCACGTCACTACGTTCCTCGCAATGACAGGAGGGGGCGGGGTTAAGGGGATTCTACAGGTTCGGGGGAGGCGGGGGGCTCTAACATTTCAGGGGGATTCTGGGCATAATATTGCTCGCGCACGTACTTGAAGATTTCTACGAGGGTAGCCGTCAGCGGCCCGATTAACAGTATCCCCCAGAAACCGGCCACATAAGCCCCGAAGACGAGCAGGACTATCATCACGGCCGGGTGGATACGCAGATAGGCGCTCTGGACTTTAGGCACCAGCAGATTATTCTCCACCAGTTGGATACCCAGATAGAGAACAATCACCCATATCGCTTTATCCGGGGCCATCGCCAGGGCCACTACCACCGCCACCGCGCCGCCAATCCACGGCCCCAGTGTGGGGATAAGCTCGGATACACCCGCCAGCAGAGCCAGTGCCAGAGGAAACGGGACTTTAAGCAGCAGTAGTCCGACGAAAGAGAAATACCCGACAATCAGTCCCAGCATTAACTGGGCCCTGATATACCTCCCCAGCACCCTCTCTATAATAGTGACCACATTCCGGCCATGCCAGACGACACCTGCGGGTAATGCCGAAGACAAACCCTTCTTCAGCTTCTCCGAGTCCTTCAGTATATAAAAAAGGAAGAATGGCAATACGGCAAAACCAAGAAACAGGCTGAAGGCACTGGGGATAGACGAAACCATGCCCAACAAAGCATCACGAATGGAATTGCCCAGAGAGATACCACCCTGAACAAGCTCCTGGGTCAATTCCTCCTGTATCTCCACAGGTAAATTGGTGATTACCCCTTCAATCCATTGCTGTACCCGCAGGATACTCTGGCTGATGAAATAAGGGGCGCTTTCTACCAGTTTAACCGAAGCATCAATGACAGCCGTAACCACGACATAGATGAAACCACCGATAATGGCAATAAGTAATATAAAAGCGACTACTACGGAAAAGACCCGTTTGAAACTCAACCATTTATTACGGGGAGGTAACCTCTTTTCCAGCCAGGTTACCAGTGGCATCAAAAGATAGGCAAGGACCAGCCCGACAGCAAAAGGAAGCACGAAGGCTCTCAACAGGTAGAGAACCCAGACAAATATAACGATACCCAGTGCTAAAGCTACCAGGCGCCAGTGTTTAACTAATGCATTCGTCAATTATTACGGTACTCAACTAATTATCTGACTTCGGCATACAAAGAAAGGGCCTTTATCTTGCCTTATTCTTCCTTAGTCCCGAATTTGCCTCTCACTCTCTTCCCGGCCTCTAAAGCCGCTTCCTTCGCTTTTTCGGTTACTTCATCCGCTTTTTCTTTAATTTCACCCGCTTTTTCCCTCAATAGCACCCTGGTCTCCTTACCGGCTTTAGGAGCGTAGAGAAAGCCGATAGCCACACCGGTGATAGCGCCAATGAGAAAACCGATGGCAAAGCTGCTTCCAGAATCTTTGTCACTCATTCTAATCTTCCTCCTTCTTTTTGGTAAACTTACTAACCATGCCAACTGCCTGCCGGATACCCTGAACGAAAGCGGCTACCTGGGCCAGAGGCTTGACCACTTCCTCTTCCACACAGGAAGAGATATTCTCCACGGTCTTTGTAGTTGTCTTAACGGACTTGATTACAGGCTGAATTTTTATATAAAGAATTAAAGCCAGCACCGCCAGGATGATGACGGCTACCATCGTCCCAAGCCCGAAAATACACACCACCAGGTCACGGAACCATTCAATGCTCACGGTCATTACCCCCCGTTTCTAAGAATTGCTATAAGCATTGTAACCCCCCTGGCCTACTCTGTAAAGGGATTACAGCTAAAAATCAGAAATCGTTCAGAGGCATACCCTGAACAGGTTTCAAATAAGAGGTATCATTGTGACTGGTAAGCACCACTCTGCCATCACCACAATTAAAACGGGTAATACCACCTGTATCCAGTCTTATATTCCAGAAGTGAGCATTACCCAGCCCCAGTAAAGAGCAGGTGAGCACCTTGTTCACGACGCGATGCGACACGAAGACAATCTTCCCCTCCCCGCATCTCATGACCGCGTCCTCAACGAAAGATATGGCCCGGCTCCTGACTTCTTCCAGGCTTTCACCACCGGGGATTCTCACCTGCTCGGGAGTGTCCCGCCAGTCCTGGTAAAGCTCCGGGTACTTTTCTTTCACCTCCCGATGAGACAAGCCCTGCCACTCCCCGTAATCGAAATCAATAAGGTTCTGGACGATGTTTACGTCCACCGCCCGGGGTTGGGCGATAGCCTCGGCGGTCTGCACGGCACGTTTCAGGGGGCTGGAGTAAATAAAATCGATTTTCTCACCGCTCAGGTAATCGCCCAGCAGCTCCGCCTGCCGCAACCCGGTCTCGTTCAAACCGACATCCGCCCGGCCGCGAAAGATTTCACCCGTATTCCAATCGGTCTCGCCGTGCCTTGCTAAAATTATTTCTACCATGCAGACCTACTCTAACGATGGTAGAGAAATAGATGCTGGTGCAATCCCAGACCGCCCTATTTCTCTTCTTCCTTCTCCACCTCTATGGTGCACTCGGTCACCAGCGCCGCAAAGGCGCCGATTGCCGCCAGTACGGGTGCGGCCAGAATGCCCGCCACGGCCACCGGCGCGCCGATAGTAAGTGGAATGTCAAACACCGTCCTTCTGTCATGCAGCAAGCGCACTCTCCTGACATTGCCTTCACGTATCAGCTGTTTTACCTTTTCCACCACCTGGCTGCCTGATACCGTGAACCTTTCACTCTCGGCCATAATCACCTCCCGCTTAACTGAATATTAGTTAAGTATTTCGTAATGTGTCAAGTTTGCCGCTATTGAATAAACCGTTTTTCGTGATATACTGGTGGCATACGGGAGGTTAACTTGAACAGCAAAGATTTTCTTTCCATCTCCGACCTCACCCCCGAGGATATACGACGGCTCATATCCAATGCCGTTATTATGAAGACCGAGGGCTGGAGCTCCCTGCTGACTGAGAAGGTGCTCATACTGATGTTTGAAAAACCGTCAACAAGAACGCGGGTGAGCTTCGACGTCGCCATGCGGCAGATGGGAGGACACTGCCTTTACCTCTCTCCGGAGGAGGTCGGACTGGGAAAACGCGAGTCGGTCCCCGATGTCGCCCGGGTGCTCAGTCGCTATGCCAATGCCATCGCCGCCCGCACCTTTTCTCACCAGACCCTGGCGACTCTGGCCAGATATGCCGACATACCCGTAATTAACGCCCTGTCCGACCTGGAACACCCGTGCCAGGCTCTGGCCGATATTCTGACCATTCACGAGCACAAGGAAACACTCGAGGGCTTGACTCTGGCCTTTATCGGCGACGGCAATAATACGGCACACAGCCTCATGCTGGCGGCTTCCCTCAGCGGGATGAACTTCCGGATAGCTTCTCCCAGCGGCTACCAGGTCGAGGAAGGAATATTGCAGCAGGCTCAAGAATACGCCGCCGAAAGCGGCGCGGAGATATACTGCACGGAAGAGCCGCACCAGGCGGCTACCGATGCTGACGTCATTTATACCGATGTCTGGGCCAGTA
The DNA here is from genome assembly GCA_034430675.1 of Dehalococcoidales bacterium. Lineage (GTDB taxonomy): Bacteria > Chloroflexota > Dehalococcoidia > Dehalococcoidales > RBG-16-60-22 > JAFGPF01. The sequence goes on along the minus strand of DAOUEB010000048.1, from coordinate 12,558 downwards.
TGGGGCAGGAGGCCGAAGCCGAACATCGACGCCAGATATTTGCCGCTTATCAGGTAGATGAGAAACTGCTCTCCCTGGCGAAGGAAGACGCTATATTGATGCACCCCCTGCCCGCTCACCATGGCGAGGAGGTAGCCGAAAACATCCTGTACTGCCCGCAGTCGGTGGTCTTCGACCAGGCTGAAAATAGATTGCACGCCCAGAAGGCGCTGCTGGCGGAAATGCTGGGCGGCCTGGAGATACCACTGCCCGATTACCATTAAAGATGGAGGCAATATGTTTAGGAATATTATAAGTCGCGGTTGGTATCCGGCTTTAATAACCGCCATAGCCGTCGTCAGTCTGGTCTACGATTTATCAATCAATATCATAATACCGGTTCTGGTAGTTATTTTATGCGTCGGGCTGATAGTAGCCATCATCAACGCCAGGAAGAATCAACTCGAGTTACAATCGGTGAGGTTGACACAACTGGCCTCTTATTTCAACCGGCGTTTTATGGGCAATTCGTCGCTTTCCATCTTTGCCGTGATAGATAACCTCTTCAGCATCGAGAATCCTCAGGTATGGGAATGGGCCAGGGGCTGCGAAATGGCGCATCGTGTCTTCGACTCGTGGACGGACCACTTCGCCACCAGGGTGGAAACCGACCTCAGGAACCGAAGGTACTCCACCTTTTTACACACCCACCTTAACGAATTATGGGCAATCAACAACCACTACTATGATTTCACGGACCAGTTCTGTGAAATAGTCGATAAGTTCGAAGTCCCCAAGAATGTAATAGAGCAGTACAACCGGTTCGTTACGGAGTATAACGCCTTTGTGGAGAACTTCCGTAACACTATTATGGAGTTGAAAACTATCGCCCGGACTCAGATTGAAGCCCCCAGCGTGAAACTGGCCCGCGAGCTGCCCGGAAAGAGATGACCCCCCTCCATTTGACCGAATATTCCAATGGAAAGAAAATATCCATGATCAGACCTATTGTCGCCATCGTTGGCCGGCCTAATGCCGGCAAATCTACTCTCCTCAACCGGGTTGTGGGTAAACCTCTGGCTATCATCGAGGATATACCGGGGACAACCCGCGACCGCAATCTGGCCGATGTCAACTGGCAGGGGGTCGAATTTACCCTCATTGATACCGGCGGCCTGGAGATGGAGCCCGATACCACTATCGCTCAGGGTATCAGAGCGCAGATAGAGACGGCCATCAGTGATGCCGACGTTATCATCGACCTGGTAGACGTCATCGATGGTATAACACGGTCCGATTTTGAAGTCGCCGATATGCTCCGCCGCGCTAACAAGCCGGTACTGCTGGCGGTCAATAAGGCCGATAATGACCGGCTGGAAATGGAAGCCCTGGAATTTTACGAACTGGGACTTGGAGAACCCATGGCTATCAGCACCCATCACGGCCGCGGCGTTGCCGAGCTACTGGACCGGATAGTCTCCCTGCTGCCACCCCCGCCACCAGTTGCGACTGAAACAGAAGCCGTCAAGGTAGCCATCGTCGGGCGACCCAATGTGGGCAAGTCGATGCTGTTAAACGCGCTGGTAGGCGATAAGCGGGCTATTGTCGACGATACACCGGGGACCACCCGCGATGCCGTCGATACGCTGTTTGACTTTAACGGCCAAAATGTGTTACTTATTGATACGGCCGGCGTCAGACGGCGGGGACGGGTAAAAGCCGGGGTAGAACGTTACAGCGTCATCCGGACCCTCCGGGCTATTGACCGGGCCGATATTGCCCTGCTGATTCTCGATGCCACCGAGGCGGTGACCACCCAGGACACACATATTGCCGGGTATATCCAGAAGGCCGCCAAGGGTATCGTGATTATCGTTAATAAGTGGGACCTGATTGAAAATAAAGACATAGCCGGGTGGAATAAATTCATCAAGAGCCAGTTCAAGTTTGCCTCTTACGCACCGATATTATATACTTCGGCTAAATCAGGACAGGGAGTAGAGAGAATCATGCCTCAGGTAAGCCAGGTCTACCAGGAGAGGCTTAAAAGGTTATCCACCGCCACGGTAAATAGCGTCGTCCAGCAGGCGGTTGTCTCCCATAACCGGCCGAGAATTAAGAATAAACAACTTAAGGTCTTCTACGCCACCCAGGCGGAAGTTAACCCGCCAACCTTTGTCTTCTTTACCAACGACGCCAGACTGATCCACTTCTCCTACCGTCGCTATCTGGAAAACAAATTACGCGAGGCATTCGGCTTTTTCGGTACACCGCTTCGTTTGATTTTCAAGACAAGGGGTGAATCATGATAGCTGGCCTGTACATTGCCGTAATACTGACGGGTTACCTTATCGGTTCCATACCCTTCGGCCTGTTGATAGGCCGGGCTTTCGCTAAAAAAGATGTCAGGCAGGTCGGCAGCGGCAAGATAGGCACGACCAATGTGCTGCGGGCGGCGGGTAAAAAAGCGGCGGCCCTTTCACTACTTTTAGATATGGGCAAAGGCGCACTGGCGGTCATCTTGGCCGGACTGATATTCAGCGATTACAGCACGGCCGCGACTGGCGGCTTTACCTGGCTTGAAAGCGCCAAGGTACTGGCGGCCCTATCGGCGATTGCCGGGCACAGCTGGTCCATATTCCTCAAGTTCCAGGGCGGGCGTGGGGTAGCCACTTTTATCGGCGGACTGATGGCTCTGTACTGGCCCGCGGCTGTCGTCGGCGGGGGGCTTATACTCATCATCGGCTTCAGGACCAGGTTCATGTCACTCGGCTCCATCATCGGGGCCGTTACCGCCTTCATCATGCTGATAGCGTTAAACATCCTGAGAATAGACTTCTTAAAACCATTTCCGCCGATTGAATACGTAACTTACGCCATGATATGCGCTATATTTATCTACGTCATGCACCGCGATAATATCCTCCGGTTAGTATCCGGCACCGAGCGCAAGATAGGCGATAAGCCAAAGGCTGAACCTTCTCCTTCGTCCAACAACCCTGAATAGAGCATCCAATCCACACCAGGAAGTGCAGGCTGTAAAAAATGCAGAAAATTGCCGTTATCGGCACCACCAGCTGGGGAATAACGCTGGCAACGCTACTGGCCAATAAGGGAACTGAGGTCAGGCTGTGGGCACGTACGCAGCGGGAGGCCAATAAACTCAGGAAAAAGGGCCCCGACCCTGCCCGTTTCCCCGGCATCACCCTGCCGGAAAAGATTGTGATTACCAGCCGGATGGGCGAGGCCCTGGACAACGCGAGCGCCGTAATTCTGCCGGTGCCTTCCGCAACCATGCGACAGAATATTTCACAGGTAGCCAGCTCCCTCACCAAATCAACCATCGTAATAAGTGCCGCCAAGGGTCTGGAGATAGGCAGCAATAAGCGCATGTCTCAGGTCATCGCCGAAGAAATTGACCCCCGTTTTGAATCCAATATCTGCGTGCTTTCCGGCCCCAACCTTGCCCGGGAAATCATGCAAAACCACCCCGCCGCCGCCGTGGTGGCCGCCGAAGACACGAAAACCGCCAAGAAGGCGCAAAGACTGCTGACATGCCCCAACTTCTGTGTCTTTACCAATTCCGATGTCATCGGGGTGGAACTGGGAGGAACCTTAAAGAATATTATCGCGCTTGGCGCCGGTATTGCCGACGGACTGGGGTACGGGGATAATGCCAAAGCCGCTTTCATGACACGGGGCCTGACCGAAATAACCGCCCTCGGTATGACGCTGGGAGCCAACCCCCTTACCTTCTCCGGTCTGGCCGGCCTGGGAGACGTTATCGCCACCTGCGCCAGCCCGTTAAGTCGCAACCACTACGTCGGTACCGAACTGGCCAAGGGACGCCCACTGGCGGAGATTACCGAATCGATGACAGAGGTAGCCGAGGGAGTGAATACCACACTGGTCACCCAGAACCTGGCCCAGCAACTCGGACTGGAAATGCCGATTGCGGAAAAGATTTACCGGGTACTCTATGAAAATGCCGACCCCCGCCAGGCGGCGGTAGAGCTTATGGGGGGTAATGCCAAGCACGAATTGTCCGGGCGCCGGTGGCGGCTTTTCTCCCTTTTCAGGCGAAGGAAAAAGACCTCAACCACGTAACTGCAGGAACCAGGTCTCGCTTATTTATCCTTCCGCAAAGTCCTGTCCAGCTCTTCAAACAGCTCGCGCTGCTCCCTGGTCAGCGATTCCGGCGTCACCACACGCAAAACGACCATCTGGTCGCCGCGTCCGCCGCCACGCAGGTGGGGAATACCCTTATCTTTCAACTTAAAAACTTTACCGTTCTGGCTGCCGGCCGGAACTTTCAGCTTGCTCTCACCGTAAAGGGTCGGGATTTCCACTTCAGTACCGAGAGCCGCCTGGACAAAATTGACCGGTAGCTCAAAGAGCACATTATCATCCTCTCTGGTGAAGAACTCGTGCCTGGCTACCGAAATCACAACATACAGATTACCCGGCGAACCACCGCGAGAACCGGCATCGCCCTCACCGGAAAGTCGTATGCCGTTGCCGTCGTCAATGCCGGCGGGTACCTCAACCGAGATATTCCGCTTTTGCTTCTGTAAACCGGAACCTTTGCAGTCCGGACAGGGGTCGGTAACTACAGTCCCCTCGCCATGACACTGTCCGCAAACAGCCGTATTGATGAACCTACCGAACAGGCTCCGCTGCACCCGGCGCACCTGACCGGTACCGTTACATTCGGGGCAGCGACCGGGCTGGCTGCCCGGCCTGGAACGCGTGCCATGACACGTGGCGCACACTTCGGTGCGGGTTATACCGATTTCCTTTTCACAGCCCAGAGCTGCCTCTTCGAAAGAAATTGAAACCCTATAACGCAGGTCATTGCCACGTCTGGGTGCCTGCCGGGTAGTCGTGCCTGTGCCGCCGAAAAAGCTGAAAAAATCTTCAAAGATATCCCCATAGTCTCCAAAGCCGAATCCCTCAAAGCCCCTCCCGAATAAACCCTCGGCACCGCTATGCCCGAAGCGGTCATAAGCAGCGCGTTTATCAGCGTCCGAGAGGATTTCATAAGCCTCGTTGACTTCCTTGAACTTCTCCGCAGCGTCACCGTCACGATTTCGGTCCGGGTGATACTGGAACGCCAGCTTACGAAAGGCTTTCTTTATTTCCTCGGTCGAGGCGTCACGGGATACCCCGAGCACCTCATAGTAGTCGCGTTTTACAGCCATACCATTCGCCTTATCCTGCTAATCCGTCTCCTCTTAAAACATAAAAACATGCGCTTTAATCCTGAAAACGTCCTCCGGAAAGCACACTCCCAAATCTATAATACTAGCGGGAATAAATGCTTGTCAACAAAGCTAGGGTTCTGTTTGCATATGGTTGAAATTAAATATTAAAGTATGGCACGCTTAGAACGGAGGTGATAAATGCCAGTTGAAATACAAACAGTTGAAACTGTAAAATGTCCCCACTGTGGTTCTGAGGCGATAGTAAAGTTTGGTACTTATAAGGGTACTCAACGTTATTATTGTAAATTCTGCCATCGCAAGTTCAGGTGGGTAGATAAGCAATTCAAAATGAAGTCATCCACTGAACAGGTGGCAACCGCACTCCATGACTATTATGATGGTGGTTCAAGTGTTCGTGCTATCGGTCGGCATGTTTTACAGGAAACAGGTAGTACGCCTTCAACCGCTACAATCTATGAATGGATACAAAAGTACACTGAATATTTGACCGATAGCATTAAAGATTATCAGCCGAAAGTAGGCTCAATCTGGATAGCCGACGAAACGGCTGTAAAGATAGCGGGTCAAAACGTGTGGCTATGGGATATTATAGACCAAGATACACGTTACCTGCTTGCATCCCGTCTTTCAACCAGCCGTACTACTAAAGATGCTCAAATTCTGATAGACCGTGCTATCAAGCTAGCAGGCAAGAATCCCAAGGTAGTGCTTACCGATAAACTTGCCTCATATCTTGACGTATCCTATGGCAAAGGTGCGGAACATGTGCAAGGCTCTCCATTCTCTACAGTACAAGGCGAGAGTACGTCTAGAATTGAGCGCTGGCATGGCACTGTAAAGGCTAGAACTAAAGTTATGCGTGACCTTAAGAATCTGGAAACCGCCCTTGACTTTGTAGCTGGATTCTTAGCGTTCTATAACTACCTGAGACCACATGAATCTTTAGAGAATAAAACACCCGCCGAAGCCGCAGGTATAACCTATCCTTACAGGAATTGGAGTGAATTAATCTCCAAGCATAAACCCTCTCATAAAGTATCAGTAGAACACGTCAAGCGTGGTACTGAAATTAAAATACGTGGGTTCAAAGCTGGCAGGCGTCGTACCAGAATAACGCCACCTATGCCAAGTATTACACCCGAAAGACCGAGGTTAGAGAGATGAATGTTTTTGAAGCAGTAGTGTTTGTTATGGGTTACGTAGTAATTGTAGTTCTAGGAATATTCCTTTTAACTATATTGTTATATGCCATGTCTGCTTTGATAGCGTTTGTTTTTTTGTGCGTGAGATTAAACGTCAAGGGAATCTCGAAAACTATTATACAAACCCATAGCACCTTTGATGATAAAGGTAATTATACTAATTACCGTATTAATACGGGATGGCCAGCTCAATACATTAAATATGTGGTAGGAAACTACTTTCAAATCGTTTGGGTCAATGGATGGGTTAGCAAGGTACTTAATTGCTTGGCAAATTCCAAATATAGCAGCAGAAACAATGATAGTCAGAAGGATATTAGTGATTTCACCCCAATACCATTCAATGATAAATCGCCTGATAGTGTCCATACCGACAATCTACCAAAGGAAAATGACGATGTCAACCACAAGCAAACAGAACCAAAGCTAGCCCTGAAAAGAGAAAGGCATGGTAAGCGGATGAGATGGTTTTATTCAGTCGGTGGGGCGAGGTCGTCAGGACGACGCTCTGCCGCTTCATCCAGATAACTCTGTAAAATGAGCGCCGCGGCGGCGGCATCGTACCTGGTGCCCCGGCTGGTCTTCCTGACCTCCTGTATAAGCTCTCTGGCGGATACCGTCGACAGGCGTTCATCCCGGTATTCTACGGGAACCTCAATATAATGGCTCAATGCCGTCACGAAGGATTTAGTCTTCTCTGCCTGCTCGCCCAGACTGCCATCCATATTCAGCGGCAGACCGGCAATCGCCCGCCCGACTTCATGCTGCCGGATAATGTTAACAATCTCCTCGATAGCCGCCGACTCATCAGCCCTATTTATTATGGTCAGCGGGCTGGCCAGGATACCCAGGGGGTCGCTGAGGGCCACCCCGATGCGGATATCGCCGATATCGAGTCCCAGCGTGCGCATTATATCAGGTCTTTCACCAGACGCAGGGCTTCGTCCAGCTTGCCTTTGTCACGACCGCCCGCCTGGGCGAAGTTCGCCTTGCCACCACCCCCGCCGCCGGTTACCTTCGAGACCTGCTTTACGATGTCCCCGGCATTATAGCCCTTCTCTATAAGGTCGGGGGTTACGGCGGCGATAAAGACAGGCCTGTCACCACTGACGGCACCCAGAACGACGATGACGCTCTTCAGCTTATCCCTGATAAAGTCAGCCATCTCGCGCAGAACCTGCTGGTTGGCCGTCGATACCTTTGCCGAAAGCAAATTTATACCTGTGACCACCTCCACCCTTCTGATTAGCGACTCGGCTTCTTTTTTAGCCAGTTCTCTTTCCAGAGACAGGACGAGTTTTCGTTCATTATCTCGTTCTAAAACCAGACTATATGCTTTGTCCATAACATTATCAAGTTCAGCATCCAAATATTCAGCAGTCTTTTCTAATTCCGATAAACGCTTTTCAATAAAAGCCTCGGCCTCGCGACCGGTAACAGCTTCGATACGGCGCAGTCCCGCGCCGATGCTGCCCTCGCTGACAATGTGGAAATAGCCGATTTCTCCGGTGTGGGCAACATGGGTGCCGCCGCACAGTTCGGCGCTCACCACCGGCTCGCCGATACACATCACCCGGACGACATCGCCGTACTTCTCGTCGAACAGCGCGATGGCCCCGGCATCGATAGCCTTTTTATAATCGGTCTCCTCGTCATATACCCTCAGGTTCTGCCGGATTTTCTCGTTGACGATACGCTGCACCGTCTTAATTTCTTCCGGGGTCATGGCCGCCAGGTGGGAAAAGTCGAACCGGAGGCGTTCCGGGGCTACCAGCGAGCCCCTCTGCTGGATATGCTCGCCGAGCACCTGCCGGAGGGCCGATTGCAGGAGGTGGGTGGCCGTGTGATTGCGGGCAATATCCCGGCGACGCTCCACATCTACTGATGCTTCAACCTCGTCGCCAACACGCAGACTACCCTCAGCAACCTGACCTTGATGTATAATAATATCCGGCTGAACACGAGTTGTATTAGTAACAACAAACCGGCCAGTCGGCCCAATAATTTCGCCGGTATCGCCGACCTGACCGCCCATCTCGGCATAGAAGGGGCTGGAATCCAGCACCAGACCGGCCTCCTGCCCCGCTTCTATAGTATCGGCTTCTTTCCCATCAACTATAAGCCCGGCGATTTTCGCTTTCTGCTCGAGGGTATGATAGCCGACAAATTCCGTGCCGGCAACGGAATCTCCCAGTTTAATCCCATCTTTAACTTCTACATTAAAAACAATTGGACCAAAGGTTCTCTTTGAGGAACCACAATTCGGGCATTTTTCATCAGATTCCTTCAACCTTGTACCACACTCTGCGCATCTTAATAATCCAGCCCGACCTCTCTCCCGCTGCTTCTCCATCTCTTTCTCGAAGCCCGCCATATCCACCGAAAATCCCTGCTTGTCAACAATCTCTTTCGTCAGTTCCACGGGAAATCCATAAGTATCGTAGAGCTTAAATATTTCATTACCTGCGACACACCGCCCCCAATTTTTAATAGCATTTAAAATGTCTTCGTCGAATTCTTCTTCCTGTTCATAGGATTCAAGAAAATCGTGAGTTAATCGTGAAATTACCTCAGCAGCAATTTCTGTCCCAATTTGACTTCCTGATTCCCACCCACCACCTACAAAACCATATCGTTCTAAAATTGATGCAGCGTTCTCTGATGAAGGCTTAGAATCAAATAAGTAATTTAAAATTTCAGATATTGCACCACTATGGTCTTTACGATACTGAAGTAAGCCTTCGATAACATCAACTCCCGTGCTCAAAGTCTCTTCAAACCTGGTTTCTTCATGATTAACTACACTCTTAATAAAGTCCATTTGCTGTAATTCGGGATAGACAGCGCTCATCTGCCTGACAGCGGTCTCAGCCAGCCCGGCCAGGAACGGCTTGCCCAGCCCCAGCCGCCGCCCAAAAAGCGCCGCCCGCCGCAGGAGCCGCCGCAGCACGTAGCCCCTTCCCTCGTTATCAGGCATAACGCCGTCAGCGATGAGAAAAGCCATGGCGCGGCCGTGCTCGGCGACCACACGCATGGCATTATCATCATCGGGACTATCGCCGTATTTTTTGCCGGTCAGCTTAGATATATACTCCAGCAGCGGTATAAACAGGTCGGTGTCATAGACCGAGGTCTTATCTACCATCACCGCCGTTAGTCTTTCCAGTCCCATGCCGGTATCAATATTCGGCTTCGGCAGCAGCGTGCGGTTGCCGGCCTCGTCCTGGTTATACTGGGTAAAGACCAGATTCCACAACTCGGTAAAACGCCCGCACTCGCAGTTCGGCTGGCAGTCGGCCTTCCCGCAGCCCTTATCCGACCCGAAGTCGTAATGAATCTCGGAGCAGGGACCGCAGGGACCGGAACTGCCCGCCGGACCCCAGAAGTTGTCCTCCTCACCGAATCGCACTATCTTTGCCTCGGGGATGCCGATGTCACGCCAGTATTTAAACGACTCGTCGTCATCGAGATAAATGGTAATCCAGAGTTTCTCGGGCGATATCTTCATACGCTCCGTGAGAAACTCCCACGCCCAGGCGATGGCCTCCTTCTTGAAGTAGTCGCCGACGCTGAAATTACCCAGCATCTCGAAGAAGGTCAGGTGGGTGGCATCGCCGACCGACTCGATATCGGTCGTCCGGAAGCACTTCTGGCACGATGCCAGCCGGTTACCGGGCGGCACCTCCTCACCCAGGAAGTAAGGCTTAACCTGCACCATGCCGGCGCTGGTCAGCAGCAGGGTGGGGTCGCCCCTAGGCACCAGCGAAGAGCTGGGAATAATCTTATGCCCCTTCTCCTCGAAGAATTTTAAAAATGCCGTTCGTATCTCGTCGCTGTTCACGCAAATGACTCCACGTTAATACGATAAATTTCTTACCTGTAATTTTAAGTTTAATGACGGCTGGCTGTCAATGAGACGCCAGTCTAAGTCCCATTTACACCAAGTTGCTTCTTCGTGTCATTGCGAGCAAAGCGAAGCAATCTCCTACAATTAATCATAGAGATTACTTCGTCACTACGTTCCTCGCAATGACAAATAATCACGGGACACAAATAATGCAGCCGAAAATCAGAGTATTTTTTTCAGGTATTCCCGGAGCTCCGGGCCGAGGTCATCACGTTTTAAAGCCAGTGCCACGTTGGCCTTCATCCAGCCCAGCGGCGTGCCGGTATCATGGCGCACCCCTTCAAGCTCGAAAGCGTAGAGTTCCTGCTGTTTCAGCAGCAGCTGGAGGGCATCGGTTACCTGAATCTCGTTACCTTTACCCGGCGGGGTGACGGCCAGGATATCGAATATCTGCGGTGCCAGTACATACCTGCCCACGATACCGAGTCGCGATGGGGCCTGTGCCGGTTCCGGCTTCTCCACCAGACTCAGTACCTGATATATTCTCTCCGAGACCTGTTTCGGTTCGATAATGCCGTATTTGCTGGTATCCTCATCACCAACCCGCTCTACAGCCACCACGCCCGCCCCGTATTTCTCATATATTTCTATCATCCGCTTCAAGCTGGGCACTTTGCTATCGATAATATCGTCGGGGAGTATCACCGCAAAAGGCTCGTTACCAACAATTTCTTTAGCCATTAAAATAGCATGTCCCAGACCCAGCTGCTCTTTCTGCCGGACATAGCAGACATCCACCATTCCGGACAGTTCCCGCATCTGCGACAGGTGCTCCGCGTCTCCCTTTTGCTCCAGAAAATGCTCCAGCTCAAGAGAACGGTCGAAGTAGTCTTCCATGACCATCTTGCCCTGGGCGGTGACCATGATAACCTGCTCGATACCCGAATTAAGCGCTTCCTCCACCGAATATTGAATCAGTGGTTTATCCACCAGGGGCAGCATCTCCTTGGGCTGTGAGCGTGTCACAGGCAGAAACCTGGTCCCCCGTCCGGCCGCGATAATAACCGCTTTACGGACTTTCATGCCGTCCTCCTTATCGATTGTTCAAGAGCGAAAGCCGCGGCGCCGTAGACGCCCGCCTCATTACCGAGCTGCGCTGTAACGATACGCACTATCCGTGAGGATATCGGGAAAGCGCGCTCCGCCACCATCTTCCTGCCCGGTCCAATAAACAGGTCACCCAGTTCGGCCATGCCTCCGCCGAGAACAATCATCTCCGGGTTAAAGATGTTGACCACGTTGACCATACCGATACCCAGATAGTAAGCCGCCCGCGAGAGAACATTCAAGGCCAGAGGGTCGCCATTCCTGGCGGCCGTCCCGACCTGCTCCGCGGTAACGCTTTCCGCCTTCCCCCCGACCATCCCGGAAAGAGAAGACTTTTCGCCCCGGCTGATACGTTTCATGGCATCTCTCTCTACCGCCCGGCCGGAGGCGAGCATCTCCAGGCAGCCGGTATTACCGCAGCCGCACTTCGGGCCACTGGTATCAACAGTCATGTGGCCTATCTCCGCAGCCGCACCGATGGCGCCGAGATAAAGCTCTCCGTTGGCGATAATACCACCGCCGATACCGGTGCCCAGCGTAAATAAAACGAGATTGTTTACCCCCCTCCCGGCACCGGAACGGTGCTCCCCCAGAGCCGCCGCACTGGCATCATTGATGACAAAGGTGCCGATTTTAAATCGTTCCCGTATGATATCCGCCAGCGGTATATCCACCCAGCCCGTCATATTCGGGGAAGGAGTTACCACCACCCCCCTACCGGAGTCGATACCACCGGCACAGGCAATGCCGATGCCGCCCAGTTGGGAAGATTTCAGCTTGTTATTGCTTAAAAGACTATCGATAGCTGAGCAGAGTCGCTCGATGACCGGCTTCACACCTTCGTCAGCCAGAGTCGGGCAGACGTCCCTGGCCAGTATTTTACCCTCAGGGGAAAAGATAGCGGTCATTATCTTGGTGCCGCCGATGTCTGCGGCCAGGACCGGTGCGTCGTAGTGTCCCGTCATGTTATTACTACTTTATCCTATTTCGCTAATTTGTCAAGCTGAAACGGTGCCTCTCTGCCCCAGTTCGGCAACGAGGATATTAAGAGCGATTTCGCCGTCCAGTTTCCCTGTCTTGATGGAGATGTCCGTCTCCAGGAGCTTATGATACACTTCGCGCAGTCGTGCGGGTGAATACCTGTCCGCCTGGTCCCACGCCTTACGCAAAACAAAGTCGGAAGTCAGTCCCAGTTTAC
>DAOUEB010000047.1:0-2109 GCA_034430675.1 Dehalococcoidales bacterium | reverse complement strand
GGCAAGATGAAGCTCTCCTACTTCAATCCGTACGCGGCTGTCGCCTGCGAGTGGACGTCCGGGCAGTTAAGTCAGGATGATATCGCGTACCTTGAAGGGCTGCCCCTGATGGTGGAGAAAGGCGAGTTTCTCCTGGTGCACGGCAGCCCGGCGGACCCCGTTATGGAATATGTCATGTCCACCAGCATCGCCGCCAAAAACTTCGACTTTTTCCAGTTGCCTTATTGCCTGGTGGGCCACACCCACGTTCCGGCGGCGTTCAAAGAGGAAAAGGGCACCTGCCTGTCCGTTAATTTATCGCCCGGCATCGGGCTGGTGCTCGGGAAAAGCCGTATAATTATCAATCCGGGTGGGGTGGGACAGCCACGCGACGGCGACCCGCGCGCCAGCTACGCCATCTACGATAGCGAGGGGCGTATCTTCAGGCTTTACCGTATTGAATATGACATCGCCGCCACGCAGGACAGGATGATGCAGGCAGGCCTGCCCGTGCACCTGATTACAAGACTGGAAGCCGGCAGATAGCCCCCGTACCTGTCATTGCGAGGACGAAGTCCGTGGCAATCCCTGATATTGTTCGATGCGTTACCCGGGGATTGCTTCGCTACGCTCGCAATGGCAACCTTGTTATGCTTGACAAACCAGCCCCCACGATTTACGATTTTTAATGAGGTCGTGCTAGATGGGGAGCTAGCGGTGCCCTGTACCTGAAATCCGCTATAGCAGGGTCGAATTCCTGTTTGAGGCTTTTATCTGGTGGGACTACCTGTGTTAAGTGGTGTTGAAGGTTGGGTCCTGCGCGGCAGAGTACTATGAACCCCGTCAGGTCCGAGAGGAAGCAGCGGTAAATAGTTTTCTCTGGGTGCCGCAGGTATACCTGGCTGGAGCCGGCTGGCCCGGGCAAGCCGTTAGGTGGAGTCGAGGGCAGGTGCACGGCCTCTAAGTTTTACTATGAATAAAAACCTGCCCGGGGGCGGTTCGGATTCAGTGCTGGCTCAGACCAGGAAACTACTGCGCCGGTTCGGCCTTAAAGCGCGGAAGGGACTGGGACAGCATTTCCTTATCGACGACGAAGTGCTGGAAGCTATCGTTGCCGCCGCCGAGCTGGACTCCACCGATACCGTTATCGAGGTGGGGCCGGGGTTGGGTATCATGACCGCCGAGCTGGCGAAACAGGCCGGCTGGGTCATCGCTATCGAGCTGGACAATAAACTGGCGGACATTCTCAGGAAAACGCTGGCTCATGACAATATCGTCATCCTCAACGAGGACGTCCTCGGCAGCGACCCCAAAGCTGTATTACAGGAACGGGCGCCGAGCTTTCCGGCGACTTTAAGTCCATACAAGGTAGTGGCCAACCTGCCGTACTACATTACTTCTCCCGTCCTCCGCCATTTCCTGGAGTCGTCCGTCAAGCCGGAGGTAATGGTGGTCATGGTACAGAAAGAGGTGGCGGAGGCTATCGTGGCCGGGCCCGGCCAGCGGAGCGTCCTCAGCATCAGTGTGCAGTTCTACGGCAGGCCGAGTATCGTGACTTATGTGCCCGCGGCTGCCTTTTACCCGGCGCCGGAGGTCGATTCGGCGGTAGTAAAAATAGACGTATATCCCCGCCCCCCGGTCGATGTTGACGAGGAGGGGTTCTTTAAACTGGTACGGGCCGGTTTCACGGCTGCTCGCAAGCAGGCGGCTAACTCGCTGGCGCAGGGATTGAAGCTGCCCAAGGCCGAAGTCCTGGCATTGCTGGAGAATGCGAATATAAACCCACAAAGGCGGGCGGAAACGTTTACCCTGGAGGAGTGGGCGACTCTCTGGCGGGTTTTTCATAAAACGAGATATGAGAAATAACGCGGTAACACTCAAGACGCCGGCCAAGCTCAACCTGACGCTGGAAGTCCTGGGTAAACGCCCTGACGGCTTCCACGAAATCCGTAGCGTGCTCCAGACAATAGATTTATACGACACGCTGTATTTTAAGGCCGGAAAGGTGATTTCCTTCCGGTGCGATTTGCCGGGATGGTCGGCTAATGAAAGCCTGGTAAGCAGGGCAGCGAGCCTGTTGCAGGAGGAAACCGGATGCTCTGAGGGGGCCGCGATAAAAATAGAGAAGCG
>DAOUEB010000046.1:0-25750 GCA_034430675.1 Dehalococcoidales bacterium | reverse complement strand
GGTATGATGAATTTTCTAATCTTGTTCCACATGTAAATACCTCCTGTTATTCCGTATTAGCCTGGTAGTGGCTGGCTCAGGTGTCTTCCATACAATCACCCCCCCAATTTTAAGCTTTCTATGTGAAATTATGACATATACAATTTATCATGGCAGTGTTCAGGTTTCAATATAAAGTTCTCTATGGGTTGATAGAGAACTTTATAAACGGATTAGCTTACCACAGTTTATATAACTGTGTTTTTCTCCTCTACGACTTGTTAAAACAACCATGAGAAGTAGCTTAGCACTCCGATTTGCGATATTGTACCTATAGCTATGCTTGCAAAACTTTATAATAACCTTGTGATGGTTGTCAAGTATCGTGAACGTAAGGTTAAGAAAATTTTTAGAGAGTGAAAGAAAGCTACATGGTGTTGTGCTTCAATCTGGAACAGCTATGGCGGCTGGCCGTGCACCCCGCCGGTTTGGGTAACCGGAATTATGAGGTAACAAGGAGGGCTTCGGTAACAGTTTAATTTGACGCAATACTTACACGAACGGGCACAATATAATCACAAATTGTCTAATATATCATCCAGGTGCTATAATTTCCACATAATCCGTGATAGAAAGAGGCCCGAAATAGAGATAATACCGGCCATAGACTTACGGGATGGCAGGTGCGTCCGCCTGTATCAGGGCGACTACAACCAGGAAACTGTCTTTTCCGACGACCCTCTCGACGTTGCCCTTAAATGGCAGTCCATGGGGGCGCCACGACTTCACATCGTCGACCTTGATGGGGCCGCCTCCGGCGAAATACGCAACCTGGAAATCATCCGGGATATTGCCAGGGCTATGTTGATACCCATCCAGCTTGGCGGCGGTATCCGTGATATCGAAACGATTGAGGCATTGCTGAAAGCGGGCATTGAGCGCGTGGTTCTGGGCACGGCCGCCGTGGAAGACCCCGGGCTGGTTACCGATGCTTGCCGCCGCTTCCGCGACTCTGTAATCGTCGGCATCGATGCCCGCGAAGGGTATGTCGCCACGCGCGGCTGGGTAAATGATACGGAACAGGCTGCCGTAGAACTGGCCGAGTCCATGGCTCATATTGGCGTGAGGCGCTTTATCTATACCGATATCAGCCGCGACGGCACACTGACAGAACCCAATTTTTCGGCGATTGCCGAGGTGGTAGATGCCATCGGACTGCCGGTTATTGCCGCCGGCGGTATTACATCGATAAGCCACCTTAAAATGCTTCAAAAGCTCGGCGCCGAGGGTGCTATCGTGGGCAAGGCTCTATACACGGGAGATATTATCCTGAAGCAGGCGCTGAACGAAATCGGCCAGATGTGAGTGTGAAATAAATAAAAAAAGGTGAATTCCGGTGAGCAATCTAAAATATAATGAAAAGGGTCTTATCCCGGCCATCGTCCAGGACGCCGATTCCGGCGAGGTGCTGATGCTGGGCTATATGAATGAGGAATCTATCCGCCGTACTTTAAAAAGTAATGAGGTCTGGTTTTACAGTCGAAGTAGACAGGAACTGTGGCATAAGGGAGAGACCTCCGGGAATAAGCTCATGGTACGCGAGCTGTGGCGGGACTGCGATAGCGATACTATCCTGGTAAAAGCGCACCCCACCGGCCCCGTCTGCCATACCGGCAACAAGACCTGCTTCTTTCAGGATTTGACCGAGGCCGATTTGTAGAGTTTCTAAGAGGCAGCCTGAGTCGCTTCCTCCGCCCGGTCTACCTCCACTGCTTTGTTCATGGCCGCTATGGCCACTTCCAGCTGTCTATCATCGGGCTCCCCGGTAGTCATTTTCTGCATGAGCAGCCCGGGAGCCAGGATAATCTTCATAAACCAGTTATTGGCATGCTTGGCGCCGAAATAGATAACTTCATAGCCAAGCGCCATGATAACCGGGATAAGGAGAACACGCGATAACACCATCAGCCACAGGGTCTGACGTCCCACGAAAGAAAAGACGACAATGGCGATTATTAGCACCAGAAACAAAAAACTGGTACCGCAGCGCACGTGGGCGGTGCTATAAGACTTGATGGACTCCACCTCCATCGGCACGCCCGCCTCGTAGGCATTGACCGTTTTATGTTCGGCCCCGTGATAGGTGAAGACACGCTTGATATCGGGCAGGAGCGATATTACCTTGAGATAACCGATGAAAATACCCAGTCGTATCACGCCTTCGATGATATGAAACACCAGTGAGTTAGGAATATAGTTATTCGCCAGCTTGGTAAGAAAAAGCGGGGCGAGAAAGAAAAGAGCAACCACCAGGACTACCGCCGAGGCAACCATGCCCCAGATGGCCTTCGTGGCAATCTCTTCTTCCTCTTCCTCCATGGCGATATTGGCCGAATAGAGCAGGCTCTTGATGCCCAGTACCATGGCCTCAATCAGGATAACGACACCGCGCAGCAGAGGCATCCGCCTCATGCGGTTTGTGGTGAGAGACGGCAGCGGTTTGACATCAGCCGTCACCTCGCCGCCGGGTCGGCGGACCGCCGTGACTACCGAGCTGCGACCGCGTATCATTACCCCTTCGATAACCGCCTGGCCGCCGTAGTTGAACTTCTTTTTATCTGCCATCCTGCTTAAACAAAAAGGAGCGGGACATATCAACCGCTCCTGCCTTCCGCTAATATTGCCATTTAACCCTCGAGCTTGTAGCGCTTCTTAAACCGCTCTACGCGCCCGGTGGTATCCAGCATGCGCCTCTCGCCGGTGAAGAAGGGGTGGCACTGGCTGCATACCTCGACTTTTAGCTGCTTCCTGGTGGAACCCGTGGTGAACCTGTTACCGCAGGAACAGACTACCTCGGCGTCGGTATAATACTGGGGGTGAATCTTCTCTTTCATATCGTTCAGCTGGCGTAAACGCTGACCTTTCTCCGATTGTTGCTGGTCGGCTCGAATTTAACGATACCGCCGATAAGGGCATAGAGGGTATGGTCTTTACCTACGCCCACGTTATTCCCGGGATGAATGCGCGTGCCACGCTGGCGTACCAGTATGGTCCCGGCATTAACTAGCTGCCCGGCAAACCTCTTGACGCCGAGTCGCTGGCTCTGGCTGTCCCGACCGTTGCGACTGGTGCCGCCTCCCTTTTTATGCGCCATCCGCTGTCTCCTTCTTCTTGCGCCGCGTTGTTCTCTTCTTCACCGGTTTGGGGACTTCTGCTCCCGGAGGGAGTATATTATCGATGCTGATACTGGTAAAAAGCTGGCGGTGTCCATTCTTACGGCGATAGCGTACCTTCGGCTTATATTTAAAGACGATTATCTTTTCGCCCCGGCCATTTTGCTTTACCGTGGCCAGCACCCTGGCGCCGTCGATAACCGGTTTGCCGACCGTGACATTATCGCCGTCGGCAATAAGCAGCACCCTGTCCAGCTCGATAGTACCGCCCTCGGCTACCTCCAGACGCTCTACTTCTATGGTCTGGCCCTCGGCTACTTTATACTGTTTGCCACCCGTTTCAATAATCGCGTAAATTTTAAGCCTCCAAGAAATATATTCTACCAGTTTTATAGCTGAGAGTCAAATGGAATATATCCTGGCTCTGTTTGCATGAGGTTAATTAGCCCTACCTCTCTTTATAATCGCGTCATCAGCTTCTGCCACTCAGCTACGACTCTCGCCTTGAGCTCATCGAGAGAACAGTAGGTATCGATAACCACATCGGCCTGCTTGACGCGTTCCTCGCCGGACATCTGGGAACTGATGCGCGCCTTCGACTCTTCCTCGGAATAGCCGGTCCTCCCGGCAAGACGCTGAAGCACCGCCTTCTCGGGGGCGGCGGTCACCCATATCTCATCCACCTGCGAGGCCCGGCCCGCTTCCAGCATCGCCGCCGCCTCCAGCACGACCACTTCGACTCCCTCCCGGCGGTACTCCTTTATTTTGGAATTCACCATACTATCGATAACCGGGTGCACTATCCGATTCAAACGCGATAGCGCCTCAGGATTATTAAAGACAAGCCTGCCCAGTCTGGCGCGGTCGATATCTCCGCCGTCAGTAAGAATATCCTTACCAAACTCGCTGACAATCCGCTCCCGGGTCTCACTTCCCGACTTGAGGGTCTTATGCCCCACCCTGTCCATGTCCACGATAACCGCTCCCAGCTCCGCCAGGAACTGTGCCACGGTGCTCTTGCCGCTGCCGATACCTCCGGTGAGTCCGATAACCTTCATCCTTCTCTACACCCGGGAAATAGCATTTCCATAATGAATACTGTTTATTATATTATAGCTGATGGTATAATGCGCAACATTTGAGGGTTTATTTCAAGATGCTGATACTGGGACATGCCGGAATTACCCTGGGCGCGGCGACACTGATAACCGGTGCCGTAAATAGCCGACAGGCTACTAAAATCACGAAGATATCATGGTTTGCTTCACTGTCACGTTACATGGATATCAGGCTGCTGCTGGTCGGCTCACTTTTACCGGATATCATCGATAAACCGGTAGGGCAGTACTTTTTCCGGGAGACCTTCAATAACGGACGGATATTCTCGCATACCCTCCTCTTCCTTGTCCTGATTTCCGCCGTCGGCTTCTATCTCTACAAGCGCCACCGTCAGGTCTGGATGCTGACCCTTGCCGCCGGCACCTTGACGCACCTTATCCTCGACGAAATGTGGAATACCCCGGCTACTCTGTTCTGGCCGCTGCTGGGTTTCACTTTCGAAAAGATAGAGCTTGCCGGCTGGGCATCGAATATACTTCAAGCGCTGTTTTCCGACCCGTCGGTTTACGTTCCCGAGGCGGCGGGACTGGTCATACTGCTGTGGTTCGGGCTGACATTAGTCAGAAGAAATATGATTGGCGCCTTCATTAAGTACGGGAAAGCCTGATAAACCTGCTACTCGCGCGTACCTATCTCAACGGATATTTCAAGCCTCGAGGTACCCCGTATCACGTCAAGCACCGCCTCGTCTCCCGGGCTATTATACTCTCCCAGATAGGAGGTAAGCTCGGCCATATCTCTGACCGGCACACCGTCGAGCGCCACGATAATATCATCGGCCTGAATATCAGCCGCGGCAGCGGGGCTACCAGGGAAGATAACTGTCACCAGTACTCCGTTGGCTGTCTCCAGAGACATTTCTTGCACTATCTGTGGTGTAAGGTTGGTTATCCCCACGCCAATCCAGGGATAATCAAAATAACCGCTGGCGATAATGGCATCGGCCACACGCTTCGCCTTGTTGGAAGCTACCGCCCAGTTAATCCCGTCTCCCGTGATTGGGTCAACCCTGGCAGTTACCAGACCGATAACCTCGCCTTTAGAGTTAAAAAGCGGGCCTCCTGAGTTGCCGGGATTAACCGCAGCATCGAACTGGAGCAGGTTGGCTACCACATAATTGCCGGGGCCGTAATCTGTAAATCGGTTAATTTGACTGATGACGCCTGTTGTCAGTGTGTCCCGCAGTTCAAGCGGCGAGCCGACAGCGATAACCGGCTCTCCGATTTCTATCAGGCTGGAATCCCCCATCGGCAGCGGCTCGATAGATGGATTATCCTTCAGTTTCAGCACGGCAACATCGCTGAACTGGCAGTAGCCGACGGTGGTCGCCTTTGAAATCCTGCCGTCATACATCATGACGAATATCTGGGAGAGGCCATCGATAACGTGGTGGGCGGTAACTACGTGTCCCTGGGTATCATAAATAAACCCGGAACCCACGGTACTCTGTCCGTCGGTAATCCTGACCGTAGCCCGGATAACCTTTTCATAGACCTCACTGGCATCGATTATGGAACGTGATATATCGGCTTCAGCGCTGCTGATACGTTCATCCAGAGTTCCAATTTGAGTCGATACTCCGGCAATTTTATCCTCCACGCCGGAAATAAGGTCATTTATTGCCCCCAGTTCGCTGCCCAGGGTATCAACCTCGGACTGGACTCCCTCTATCCGGCTGTCCAGAGAATCGGTTTCCTGCCTCAGTTCGCCAAGTTCACCACTCATGGCATCAATCCTGGCCGTCTGCTCCGTTTCAAAGGTCGTCAATTGTTCACCCAGGTCATCAATCTGCTGGTTGAGCGTGTAAGAGTAATAGCCGCTGCCTCCCGTGAGAACCGCCAGCAGCACCAGTATCCCGATAATCACTTTATTAACCATCTAATAAACTCCTTAATCCCTTCCGGGCTACTTTCACACGCTCTGTCATATTACGTAACTCTAACTAACGTCACCGGGTACGTCCTCCAGACGCCTTCAGCATCCGGCGTCCCCAGAACGATACTCCAGAGGTCGCCGCTGCCGCTGCGGGCAAATGCGCCTGACCTCGAAATGTCTCCATCATCCACCTCCTTGAAGTCAGTAAATTATCAGGAATCTGCCAGCTTTTTCTTAATCTCGGATAGCTGCTGCAGGTGCGATTTTTCCTCGGCTATTATCCTGTCGAGCATCGGGACGGTGCGCCGGGGCAGGCTGTCCCTCATCTCGTAGTAAAAAAGTATCGAGTCCTTCTCGGCACGCATGCCCAGTTCCAAAGCCTTAATATCGCTGTCCGCCTGGGTGGCCATCTCGCTGGTAATCATGTCGTCGGTAAAAACGGCATCATCAAGAACTACCTGAAGATATTCGGAATACCCCCGGGTTGAGGCTTCCTGGGGCGGGTGTTTATCGGCCTCGTCCAGCATGTCCTCAAATATTTTTATGTGCTGGCGTTCCATTTCAACAAGCCCCTCGAACACGGCCCTGGCATCCTCATTATCGGTCGACTTGGCCATGATATCATAGAACATGATGCCCCTTCTCTCGATATCGATAGCGATATTAATCAAGTCGCTACCGGAGAAAACGATAGACATACCTCGGCACCTCCTTCACCGTTTTTCAAAAGGCAGGTAGTCCGGTATTTCGGACCTCTATCAGTATGGTATCACCGTTAATCCTGACGTTGTATGTCGGCAGAAGCAGGATTTCACGTCCCCCGACCAGGATATTCTTCTTCGTTCCGTCCCTGAACTCGCCGGTCTTTCCGGCTTCCAGAAAACTGCCCAGGCCTATTCCCCGCTGTCACCAATATTAAGGCCGGTGCCCGGGCTTTTCTTGTCTTCCTCTTCTTCGAGCAGGTCGCTAAAGACGTCGATATGGTATCTCTCGTTGTCCCTTATCCGGATGAGCAGTTCCTTCAAGCCGGCATCGTCGACTTCCCTGGTGGCTTTGTCGTAAGCTTCGGCCACCTGCTTCTCAATCTTGATATCCGCCTTAAGCATGTCCACCGTTCTGGTCGACTGGTCAGGACTGGTATGCTCGATTCTCGGGCTACCGCCACCGTCAACCATCTCTTCGGCGAGCCAGCCAAGGTGCTGCATCTCGTTGATAGCCTGGTCCTCCAGCTGCTTCCTGGCTTCTTCGTTCCCGGTCATGTAGGAGTGAAAGAGGTACTGCAGAATCACGGTATACTCGTGCTCGATGCCCCAGTTCAACGTTTTAGCGACGCTGTCCTTGCGGTCGCCACTCACATCTTTCAGGCCTTCCTTTTTAGCTTTCTCAACGAAGTGCTCGAACTTACCGTGGTGAGCCTGTTCGTCAGCCAGGATGCGCTCCAGCAACCTTTTTATTTTAGGGTCATCAATCAGCTTGATGTGTTCTTCATACTGGTCGATAGCGCCCTGTTCAAGCTTAACGTCATCCCCCATCCAGTCGGGCACTTCCTTACCGGCCATATTCATGGTGCCCCTTTTCAGGCTGGGCTTACCGCCAAGCTCTACTATCGTTTCCGCCAGCCAGTCCAGGTGCCTCATTTCCTCCCGGGCCATGGCTTCAATCTCGCAGGACATCTCGCCCTCACCCATAGCGTAGGCATGGGTCAGGTACTGAATAATAGCGCCGTGCTCGTTCTGAAGGTCAAGGTTCAGCAGTTCGATTATTTTCTCTTTTTCCATTGGTCACCTCCGTATAATTACGATAACGCTTAATGGTGTCATTGCGAGGAGTCCTTCACATGTGAAGGACGACGTGGCAATCTCCACATGCGGCTGTTAGAGATTGCTTCGCTTCGCCCGCAATGACGTGTTGTTTACTAAACAATTCTGCTAATACTCCAGCAGCCTCTTTTCGCCTTCAATCTGCTTGATTTCCGTGATATCCTGGCCGACTTCCAGCGTGCCGAGATATTTACCGTTTTTATCCCGCACGGCAAAGTACCTGATATAAATTTTACGTCCTTTCAGGTCAATCCAGAACTCCGCAAAGTCCCTTTTTCCGCTTTTCAGGTCGGCCAATACCTGGTTTACCTTATCCACGCTTCTCGGCGGGTGGCAGTTCTGAACGGTCTTACCGAGGACAGAGTTTGGCCGCTTGAATACCCTCGTTTCATGCTTATTCCAGAACTTGACCGTATCATTCTCATCTACAAAAGAGATATCGACCGGAATCGTTTCCAGAATTTCCGCTAGCTGTTCCTGACTCAGATTCTCTATCATGCCTAACTCCCTAACCATCTACTTTCTGGAAATCGCTCTTGGCGGCTCCGCAGACGGGACATACCCAGTCGTCCGGTATTTCCTCAAACGGTGTCCCCGGGGCGATACCGCCGTCAGGGTCTCCCAGTTCCGGGTCGTAGACATAGCCGCAAACGGTGCATTCGTACTTGTCCATTCTACTTATTACCTCCTTTTTCTCCGGCAATATAGCTGGGGGCGGTCTTGGGAGTGGTCCCCCGCTTAACCTGGTGATAGTATTCGTAGGTCATACAAGTGTCTTCGGTAAGTATCTCGGCATTCACAATCTTGCCGATATAAATTGTGTGCGTACCGACATCAACACCCCTGACTACCCTGGCTTCGAGATAGGCCGTAGCATGGTCGGTAAACACGGGGGCTTTCGTTTCACCTGTTATATATTTCACCCCCTTTAATTTATCTACATCCCTGCCGGATTTAAAGCCGAAGTTTCCGATATAGGGCAGGGGAGTTTCCTGGTGGAGAATTGAGGCGGAAAAGACCTTGCTGGCCTCGATGTACTCATGAGTCAGGTTATTTTTATTGATACTCACGGCGACGGTCGGCGGCTCGGATGTTATCTGGAACACGGTATTGGCGACCTGCCCGTTGAGCTTGTCGTCCTTGTACGAGCCTATGATATACATGCCGTAACCTAGCTTGTGTAGAGCGTTTAATTCCATATTTTCACCCCCCGGCTACATGACTTCTTTCTCGCTGGCCTCTACCGCCCGCTTTAGCTCTTCGGCCAGCAGCGGGGGCAGCCCCTCGATATCCACCCTGAGAAATCCCCTAACTATAGTAGCCGTAGCCTCGTCTCTGGTCAGGCCCCTGGCCATAAGGTACTCCACTTCCTCCTCGGCAATCTTGCCGACGGCCGCTTCGTGGGACAGGTCGATACCGGCCAGATTCCCTTTCAGCTCGGGGATGGCGTGAATGACGCCTTTTTCACCCAGTATTAAGCCGCGGCACTCGAGGTGTCCCTTGACTTCCGGGGCATTGCCTTCGATGTAACCGCGGGCGATGATTTTCCCGCCGGTGGTGATGGCGCGGGAGATGATTTCTGTCTTGGCGCCCCTGGCATCGAGAATTACCCGCGAACCTACGTCCAGCGATGAACCTTCACCCGTTACCAGTACGCTGTTGAACCTGGCGACGGCATTATCACCCACGCATCTAACGAGCGGGTTCATCTGCAGTGAACGCACCGGTTTCATGAGAATATAGTTACTCAAGAACAGACCGTCCTCTTCGATGATAACGCCGCTGCGGGGCCTTACGGCTATCTCCGGGTTCCAGCTGTGTATCATGGTGAAGGTAACCTTAGCTCCCTTCTTGATATAGAACTCGGAGACCCCCAGGTGCAGACCGGTTTCCTCTCGGGAAGCGGTGGTACAGCCGGTAATGATGTGCAGTTCCGAACCTTCCTCGGCAATGATGACATTGTGCACGTTCTGCACCAGTTTGTCTTTAGCCAGATAGAGGCAGGCCTGAACCGGAAAAACAGTCTTCTGTCCGGGTAGAGACCTGATAAAGTAACCGCTATATTGATTCAACTCGATATTGGCGGTGTACTTATCCTGGTCCACGGCGACCGCCTGCCACCAGTAGTCCGCCATCCAGTCGTACTGCTCCATGGCCTGGCCGACCGGCATCACTTCCACTCCGTCCTGACTGACGGAGCTGTGGACGGGCGTATTGTCCATCTGGATATAGGTACCCGACCTCTGGCTGGTATCATCCAGCATGATGCCGGCATCAAGCATCTGCTTCTTGGCCTTGCTCGGGAGGCTGGAGGGGTTATCACGATAGGGGGGCTTCTCGTCCGAACTTACATATTTACTCAGGTCTATGTCTTCGCCGAGAGCAGCTACCTTATCAGCGGCAGTCTTGGCTTTATCCTTATAGTTCCTGGATGCATTCGTTTTACTCATGCGTCGGTACTCTCCCCAGATAGCATTTTATGCACTCATCATAGCCTTTCTCCCTGATTGTTGTCAGTATCTCATGAGGGTCGCCTACGCAGCCGATGGTGCCGTCACACATGACGTAACCGGTGCGGGCATTAACGTAGTCCAGAATATGACCGGTATGGGTTATGATAAGCCCCATGCACTTACGATATTGTATCGGGCAGTTCTTTTCCAGGAGTTCGTTCATAAGCTTGCCAATCAGGACGATGTTCACCAGGTCAACACCTGATTCTGGTTCGTCCATCAGTGTCAGTTCCGGTTTCTGGGCGAGGAGCTGCATCAATTCGGAGCGCTTTATCTCGCCTCCGGAAAACCCGTAGTTGATATCCCTCTCTAAAAATTCACCCAGGTCGGCCTTATCCGCCAGCTTACCGATGGCGTCATCATCCTCGCTACCTTTGAGGCAGGCGGCCACCATGTCGCTTGTCTTGACACCACGCACCACCGGGGGACGCTGGAAGGACATGCCGATGCCCAGGCGCGCCCTCTCATCTACAGTCAGACCGGTGATATCCTTACCCTTGAAGCTGATACTGCCCCTGGTTACCCGGTACTTGGGAAAACCCATGATAGCCATAAGCAACGTGCTTTTCCCGGCACCGTTGGGGCCGAAGAGAACATGGGTCTCACCGTTCTGTATGGTCATGTTCACGTCGTGGATTATTTTCTTGCCTTCTACGGCTACAGACAGGTCTTTGATTTCCAGCATTTATCACCCCTGTAAGCGAATTTTTACAGTCTTTTGCACTCTTAGCCACCGTCCAGAGACGGGTGCTCTTTCTGGACAAACCATGCCTCCGGGTCCTTGAGAAATTCGTAGTAGTCGAGAAGAACCCGGTAATGCTCCTCTTCCTGAACGGCTAAAGCTTCGTAGAATTGCCTTTCGGCCTCGTAAGCAGCCTTACCGCTACGGCTTCTATAGAAGTCATAGGTCTTATTCTCCATTTCCATAGCAGTCTGCACAGCATCGAGTTCCGTAGGGATGGCGCTTACGTCCTTATCCATCGCCTCCAGCGCCCTGGCGAATATCGTCCTCAGGCCTTTCCCGCCATCAGTGCGGAATTTCCCTCCAGGCCAGCCCTTTTTGGCGCTGATATCCTTATAAATATCCTCAAAAACTTTACGGTGTGCATCTTCTTCCGCGGCCAGTTCCTTCAGCAGTTTCTTCCCCAGTTCGTTCTGACTCGCCCGACTGGCTTTCAGGTAGAATTCTTTGCCATCAATTTCCATCTGAATGGCCGTCTTAAGTGCCTTGAGTATCGTACCCTGCTCTTTTGCCATAATCCACCTCCCTCCGGGTCAATTAGTAAATAGCATTCAGCTTACTATGCTCATGTTGCGTAACGAATGATAGAATGAAATTATGATAATGTCAACATTCCCGTCAGCTATTTACTCAATATTTTACCTGCGATAGTTCCCGATGTATGTGATAAAAGTTCCATAAATATTCAAATCGTATCTCCCGATAAAAAGTATATCATATATTTTTACCGTTAAGCTTTCCCCTTCGTTCTTAACTCTTACTACCTGAAAAAGTACGTGATAAATATCACATACACCAAATCGGCAATTGTTTACAATTTTAGTAAACAATCTAGAAGGAGGATATACTATGAACTTTACTCGTGGCCTGGCAATTCTGGTTATGGTCCTGGGTCTGGCAGCCATCGTGTTCGGGGGTGTCTTCATCGGTCAGGGCGTTGCCAAGAACAATCTTATCGTGGAAAGGATGGAGATAGAGAAAGTCTCCTTAGCCCTGGACCCCGATAATCCTGATGAATATACTCTGGTAACCGATATTGATGCCGCGCAGGGAGCCGCCGACACCATCGCCAAACACCGCCGGAATATAGCACCGACCTATCAGGAACTGCTGGCTGGCGGACGTTATGACCCGACCAATCCCGCTCATCTATCCTACGCTCAGGCGATGAATCTTGAGAACTACCTATACCTGGCCGTTGCTGCCTTTGGCCTCGTTCAGGTGGCACTGGCCAGCGGCGCTTTTATGGTTGTCACCGGAGTAGCCCTCGGCGGCACCGGCTGGGCGCTGCTTCGCATCGGCCATGTACATTCGTAAACACTGTTAAGCATAGTATCGATAGAAACAGGCCTCCCCGTTTATTCTCTTCAGGGTAACCCCCGGGAGGTCTGGCTAGCAGGCTTCCTCTATGTTATACTTGTTCTGGTCAGTTCGAAGACCGTGCGGATATGGAGAATGACCTCTTCGGAAAGCTGTGCCGTAATTTAAAGGGAGAAAGCCGATGAAAGGAGAAAAACAGTGACCAGACAGGTAAACCTTTCCGTTAATGATATGCCTGTTAATCTCGACTACTTTGTTGAAAATTACATTGACCATGTTATCGGCGGGATTGTCGCCGGCCTGAGAGATACAGGGGAAATTAACACTCTGGAGCTTGCCATTGATAATGAAGGGCAGGTAACGATAAACCTTAATGGTGCCGACGTTCCGCTCAAGCATTTCCCCGTGGAGATAATCAAAAGCACCATCGAGGGTATAATCGCGCCGCTAAAAGGTGTCGATAGCGTCATCAACAAGCTGGAGCTGAGTATCGCCAGATAAGTACCGGGGCCGTCTCTTCAGACGGACGTTTCACAGAGCTTCACGTCTCCCCAGGCGCCGACACTCTTACCCGCGACAATGACGATGCCTTTCAAGCCATCGATGCCCCGGCCGAACTCAATGGCAGAATCGATGTCACCGGGTTGCTTGACCGTGTTGCCGATGGCCGTCGCGGCGGCATCGGCCAGAGCCGTAGAAGTGGAAACGACAATTACGGCGTCGGACCTGCCGTGGCTCAGGGAGTGTCCTACCGTGCCCGACGACGTGCAAATACCCAGGGGTGTATCCTGAGCATTGATTTCCAGACCTATTTTCCCCGTCAACGGCGAATCCCCGGCGAATATACCGACAACCCTTCTCTGGAGAATCTTGAGATAGATATCGCCACCGTTTTCGACGATTATCTCCGGTGAAAATTCCAGTAACTCCCGGCCGACACACTCCGCGATGGCACCGGCTACCGCCGCCATCGGCCCGACGCCGGTCTTCTGAGCCGCCTCTGCCATCTGCCCGACGATAGCCGGGGCGTAATCCGGCACGGGGAGAGGCTCAAGTGACGTGACGAAGGCGGGGCTGCGATTGATGTAGCCCTCAAGCTGTTCGCGGTATTTCACCACCAGGCGGCGGGCTTTTTTCTGCAGATTGACGGCGGCGCGGATGTATAAATCGGTCTCTTTAACCGTTACGTTGAACGGTATCAGGTCTTTACCTTCAATCCAGTGCCGGTACGTCCTCGGCTGGTAGGTATCCTCTTTCACAAACTAAAAATGCACTTCCATCGCCCTCGGCGGACAGGCGGGAATACAGAGTCCGCAGGCGATGCATTTCTCGTTATCGAATATCACAAGCCTGGTCTTCGGGTCAACCCTGAAGGCGCCGGTCGGGCAAACGGTGATGCAGGCGCCGCAATGGTTGCACCTTTCTTCGTTGCGTGTCACGTCCTGACTGAGTGACTGAATCTTAACGCCGGCTTTAATAAGGAAATCGATGCCTTTATCGTACTCCTTCTGGTTCCCTTTAAGCTCCAGCACCAGTAGCCCTTCCTCAGGAGTAATCGATGCCTTGAGGATATTAAACTCAAGGTCGTAGTCCTTGACCAGGCGGTATACTATCGGTCTTTCCACCAGACGCCTGGGAAAACGCAATACAATTCTCTTTGTAACTGCCATTGTTTACACCTCTTCCCCTAATCACTATAGCTAACGCAATATATTTTTAGACTCTCCATATTTCGTCATTCCCACGAAGCTTGCCCCGTACTTGATACGGGGGCGGGAATCCAGTGGTGGTGAAAAGGGGCTGGATTCTCGGGTTAAGCCCGAGAATGACATTATATAAAAATATCTTTCGGCTTCTCCTTTTAATCCTCAATGGGACGTTCGTTAAGCGACTTGAAGGTCACGCCGGACTCCGCACCGGGCAGCGGTTGCACCGACTCGGTGAGCAAAAACTTGCCCGATTGTATCCACTCCTTGAGTGTGGTGGCGATTTCCACCGCCCTCGGGTAGCTGGAGCGGGAAGCGGTAGGCACGTCTTTCCCCCTGACCTTTATCTTGCCGCTCTTAAGCTCGGCGTAACTGACCTCGGCTAAAATACCCGGCTTATTATTCGGAAAAGCACCCGAATAATCGATGACCGGCGCCGGGATATCCGCATCGGTCACCTTCGTATATTCCAGAATCTCCTCGGACAGTATGGGAATCGGCACCCCCACCCCCACGGTCAGACTGCACCCGTAACCGAGCACGCTGGAGCCCACCAGCCAGCGCGGGCTCATCTGCTTGAGGTCGCCGATGACCGCCAGCGTGCCGGCACCCTCTTTAGGTATTCCCTTTTCGGTGCGGGGTACGCCGGGGTTGTGCTGCGTGCCCTGCCAGGCCACAAAACCGATGCCCCCTCCTAGAAATATCTTCGTCCCGATGCCAATTGTTTTATAAAAGGGGTCGTTGAACATCGGCGATAGCTGCCCCGCCGAGGAATAGTTGGCGTTACCCATCTGCGGCTTCAGCACGCCCATGTAGGTATAGATTGTCTTATCCGAAAGGTTCACGGCCACGTTATAGTTCTGGTACGCGTTCCTGATGTTAAAAAGCACCGCCTCGTTAAGGTCTTTGATATTAATCAAGGTTTCCAGTCGCTTGCGCGGGTAGCAGTCCGTGCCGTAGGCCGTGGCTATCAGTCGAACATCCCTGCCGGCCACCAGCTCTTCGATAACGTGGCCGCCCCCGTAGTTGAATTCGCCGGGATGCATTCTGTTTCTCGGGTCGTCATCGGGGAGGGCATTGGCCCCCAGGAACAGGTCAGCGGCGGCCAGTCCGGTATAAGCCGGGACATCATTCAGATAAGCCCGGCCGCCACCCAGCTTGAGACGTGGCTTTGAGTGTCCGATATTAAAGTAGGCTCCGGAGGAACACATAATACCAAAAGTGCCCGTGGTGACAACGTCCACCTCCTCAGCGGCTTTTTTCACACCTTTTTCCCGGGCAACGTCAATAATCTCTTCGGCAGTGAATACTACGGCCTTGCCTTCTTTAATTTTCTCGTTTATCTCTGCGATTGTCCTGGCCATTTAACTGTTCCCCTTTTCCTCGTGAACGATAATTTGCGGGATTACATAACATTTTAACAGAGCCGACGCCTAAATACAACTGGATTGAGGTTCGCTGCTCATTGTCCATGCTGATAAAGTTGACTAATATAATCAACAATATTAAGGATAACATTAGATGAGAAATCTGTCAACACTCAGGCAGCCGGATTTTTCGTTATTGCCAGTCAGTATGCCATTGTTGAAGCGCCTACCCGTATAAGCTATAATCAAAAGTAAAGCAGCATTTACAGGAGAAGCATTTGCTCAGAACCCATTCCTGCGGGGAATTAAGGAAAGAACACGTCGGTTGCGAGGTATCTCTGGCCGGCTGGGTGAACCGACGCCGCGACCACGGCGGGCTTATTTTCATCGACCTGCGGGACAGGGAGGGCATCGTCCAGACGGTGTTCAATCCGGAAATATCGCCGTCAGGCCTGAAAACCGCCGAAGAGATGCGCAACGAGTATGTCGTGAAGGTCAGCGGAGAGGTAACCCTGCGTCCGGCGGGCACCGAGAACCCCAAACTACCCACCGGCGACATCGAGGTAATCGTTAAAGATGTCGAGATACTCAATGCGTCCAATACGCCTCCCTTTTATATTAACGAAGAAGTCGAGGTCGACGAAAACCTGCGCCTGAAGTACCGCTACCTAGACCTGCGGCGCCCCCGCATGAAAGAGAATATGTTCCTGCGCCACCGCGTTACCAGGTTCATGCGTGATTTCCTGGATGCCAGGGGATTTATCGAGGTGGAGACGCCCATCCTGCTTAAGAGCACGCCGGAGGGGGCCAGGGATTACCTGGTGCCCAGTCGCGTTCATCCCGGCCAGTTTTACGCCCTGCCGCAGTCGCCCCAACAGCTCAAGCAGCTTCTTATGGTGGCCGGATTTGAAAAATATTACCAGATTGCCCGCTGCTTCCGTGATGAGGACACCCGCGCCGACCGCCAGCCCGAGTTTACCCAGCTTGATATCGAAATGAGCTTCGTCAATGAAGAAGACATCCTCGTTCTACTTGAGGAGCTATTAACCTCCATGGTGAAGACAATAAAACCGGGGAAACGGGTAACAATTCCGTTTCCCCGCCTGAGCTATGCCGAGGCCATGGACAGGTATGGTACCGATAAGCCGGACCTGCGCTTTAATATGGAACTACATGACTTTTCGGATATTGTGGCCGATTCCGATTTTGCTGTTTTTTCCTCGGCGATTAACAAAGGTGGTAGGGTCAAGGGGATTTGCATTCCTGGTTGTGCCGACTATTCGCGCCGCCAGCTTGACGAATTGAACGAAATGGCCAGAGGGCTGGGTGCCGGGGGTCTGATAACCATCGCTCTGAGTGGTTCTGGCAATAGCCTGGAGGAACTGACCGGTGAAATGGTGAAATCGGCCGCCGCCAAATTCCTTTCACTGGACGAGGTTAAGGCTGCGGCAAGGCGGCTGGAAGCCGGTATCGGCGACCTCCTGCTGATTGAAGCCGGGGATAATAAGCTGGTCAATACCGTACTCGGTCAACTGCGTCATGAAATGGGCCGGCGTCTTCACCTCGCCGAACCTGATTTACTTACCTTCGCTTATATTGTCGATTTCCCGCTGTTTGAGCAGGATAAAAAAACCGGCCGGTTAGATTCGATGCATCACCCCTTCACATCACCCAAAGACGAAGACATATCGCTGCTGGATACGGAGCCAGAAAAGGTCAGGGCTAAGGCCTATGATGTTACTTGTAACGGCTATGAACTATGCAGCGGTAGCATTAGAATCCATACTAGTAAATTACAGAGAAAAATATTGAGAATGCTGGGTTATAGTGATGAAATTATTGAAGAACGTTTCGGCCATTTGCTGGAGGCTTTTGATTACGGCGCACCTCCTCACGGAGGTTTAGCTCCGGGTATCGACCGCATTATTATGCTATTGGCTGGTGAGGATAACATCAGGGAAGTGGTTGCCTTCCCCAAGAACCAGAGTGCCGTAGATTTAACCTTTAATGCTCCCTCGCCGGTCACGAAAGAGCAGCTGGACGAATTGCATATCAGTTTGCAGGAAGAAGAGTAGCCAATCGGGAGGAAATTTGAAAGTAACGAAAGAGAAAGAAGAGAACCGCCAGGCATTTATAACCGTCGAGATGGAGCCTGCCGAGATGGAAACATCCCTGCAGGATGCCTACCTCAAACTGGCGCAAAAAAATGACATCCCCGGATTCCGTAAGGGGAAAGCCCCTCGGGCGGTGGTGGAACACCACCTGGGGAAACCGAGACTCCTCGAAGAGGCGCTCGACCACCTGCTCCCCCAGGCCTACGAGCAAGCCCTCAAGGAGCAGGAAATAGAACCCTTTGCCCAGCCGGATGTGGAGATAACCCAGACCGACCCGTTAATATTCAAGGCAGTCGTGCCTCTGGTGCCCGCTGTGGAACTGGGGGACTACCGGAGTATCCGGATGACGCCGGACCCGGTTGACATAACAGATGAAAACATCAACGCCGTAATAGAAGAACTGCGCCACCAGTACGCCACCTGGGAACCCGTTGATAGGCCGCTGGACTATAACGACCTGGCCACTATCGACATTAACGGTATGGTCGAAGAGAAGCCTTACGTTCAGAAAGTAGGGGCCCAGATTCAGGTACTGAAAGAACTGATGTCCCCGGCACCGGGATTTTCCGACCAGATTACCGGCATGAAGAAAGAAGAGGAAAAGGAGTTTACCCTCAGCTTCCCCGAGGACTATCCTAACAACAATGTGGCCGGGAAGGAAGGCCATTTTAAAGTAAAGCTATCCGAAATCAAGGAAGAGAAGCTCCCGGAACTCAATGACGAGTTTGCCGGTCAGGTCTCTCCCGACTTCAAAACGGTCGATGCATTCCGCGAGGAGGTCATGAAAAGTTTACAACTGAGGGCCGAGGAACGCGTCAGGATGGACTTTGAAGAGCGGGTAATTAATACCGCCATCGAACAGTCCAAAGTGGAATATCCGTCGGTCCTGGTGGAACTGGAAATCAACCGTATTCTCAATGAACAGGTGAGACAGCTTCAGATGACGGGGCGGGGCATGGACGAATACCTGCAAAGCATCAACAAGACAGCGGAGCAACTCCATGAAGAACTACGGCCGGTGGCGACGAAAAACGTGGCCGCTTCTCTGGTCATGAGCAAGGTTGCCGAAGCAGAGAAGATTGAAGTCGCCGAGCCCGATATGGAAAACGGGATTGATAATATGACCAGGGGCACGGCGGAAGAGCAAAGAGAGGAAATGCGAAAACTGCTGGACACCCCGCAGACCCGCGAATCGCTCAAGCAGTCGCTGAGGACGCGCAAGACCATAGAGCGACTGACGGAAATAGCTAAAAATATCGAAGACTCCACTACAGAGACAAAAGAGGAGGAAAAATGAATAATCTACCGATGAATGTGATACCCGGTGTGGTCGAAAGTGGGCCAAGGGGAGAAAGATTCTGGGATATTTATTCCCTGCTCCTGAAAGAGCGTATCATCATGCTCTTCACCCCCATCTCCGACCCTGTGGCCAATATCCTGATTGCCCAGCTTCTCTATCTGGAACGTGAAGACCCGGACAAGGACATCAACATGTATATCCAGAGTCCGGGCGGGGTCATCAGTGCCGGCCTGGCCATCTACGATACCATGCAGCTTATCCGCCCCCATGTTTCCACCATATGCGTGGGAATGGCAGCCAGTATGGCCACCGTTTTGCTTTGCGCTGGAGCCAAGGGCAAGCGCTACGCCCTTCCCCACGCCACCATCCACATGCACCAGGCGATGGGTGGCGCTCAGGGGCAGGCGGCCGATATCGCCATTGCCGCCCGTGAAATCATGCGACAGCAGGATATCATCAAGGACATTATCGTCAAGCATACCGGCCAACCTATGGACAAGATAACCCATGACACCGACCGCGACTTCTATCTCAACCCGGAACAGGCGGTGGAATACGGCATTGTCGACGAGGTCCTGAACCAGCCGTCCGAAACCAAGGAAGAGAAACCTAAAAAAGAGAAGAAGTAGACATTTTAATTATGGATTCCTTCACGTCGCTGGTATGAAAATAGGAAACTAAAGTTATCGTGTCATTCCTGCGAAGCTTGTCCTGTACTTGATACGGGGGCGGGAATCCAGAACTCCTACACTGTCATTCCAGCGAAAGCTGGAATCCAGTCGGGTGGAGAAAGGGGGAGGACTGGATTGTCGGGTCAAGCCCGACAATGACAAATTAATCTGGCAGCTTGTCCTTCACCATCTCGTCTATCTCGGCGGTGAGGTCGTAACCGTTAATAACATGGCCGGCAGCGTCAACGACCCGCCGGTCTTTGGTTATTTTCACCCTTTCCTGGCTGAAAGCCCTGATGGTGGCCACCGTCAGAGGCAGCTCCCGCACGGCGCCATGTTGACGGATGGCCTTGAACAGAGTGTTCTCCACACCCTGTTCCTTCTTTGCATCCTCGACCGATTTTCCTTCAATCTCATCCCAGTACCGGTCGAAGGCTTTACCGCGTATCGGGAACGTGCAATAGGTAGCCGTCGGGCCCATGTCCAGCTCCGGGATGGCTACGTGCATCTTTACACCCTGGGTATCCGCATTACTTTCAATCAGCTTCCAGATTACCTGCTGCCAGGTGCCGGCGGGGCCGCCGGGCGCCGCGGGGTGCAGATTGATGATATCATACTTTTCGCACATCTCCGGGACGGTAATCAGCATGAATCCGGCCAGAACACACAGGTCGGGGGTAAAACCCTCCAGTCGCTTCATGACCTCTCTATCGTAGTCCAGTCGCCATTGCGGTAGAGGTTGAGCGGGGTCGGGGTTAGGCATGTCCCTCACCGCCTTGTACATCTGGTAGGAGAACTTTACTAAGGGAATACCGTAGCCCTTCACCATATCCAGATACTGGTCGGTAGCTTCCGTCTCGCCGCGGTCACGACTGCAAAAGACGAACTCTATCTCCGCATCAAGTTCTCCGGCGATAATGCTGTCCTGAACCGTTTTCAGCAGTCCTCTGGAACCCGCGCCTCTCCCCGTGGAAAACCAGCCGATTTTATAGCGATTGCTCACCGTTACCTCCTCGTGAGGAACTGCGATTTCACTTTAGCCCAGGTACTGAAAAGATGCATAAAGATGCTTGACCTGTGTCCGTGAATCCTGCCCCGGGCCAGAGACTTGAGAAATTCATCCTTATCCTTAAATTCAGACATCTCCACATAGGCATTACCGATTTCATAGATGGTGTGGGCATCGCTGCCCGCGCTGCCCGGTATGCCGTGTTTCTCTGCGAAAGCCTTGGCCTTCTCGGTATTAGCCGTGAATGGGCTCCGTGAGTTAAACACCTCCATCAGGTCGATTTCATCGGCTATCTCATCGATAGCCCAGTCCTTCAATGCGGAGCCGCGTATCTTTTCAAAAGGGTGCGGGACATTCACCAGTCCGCCCTGAGCCCGGATACGCTTGATTGTCTCTTGCGGAGTCAATCCGCTGGGTATAGTATCTTTCAGAAAAATACCCATAATTTCACCCTGGGTGGTCAGGATTTCCTCGGCGACGATAACCCTGAATGGCGCAAATTTCTGCATCATCAGGGCGCCTTCGGCAGTACCATGGTCAGCTACGGCAATACAGTTTATCCCCAGTTCCTGGCAACGCTTGACAATCTTTTCCAGAGGCGTATTACAGTCCAGAGAATACTCGGTATGGATATGAAGGTCGGCTTTCAGCAAAGCAGTCTCAGCTTCTCCTCTCCAGATAGGTACCGGTACGCGTGTCCACCTTGACGACATCGCCTTCATTGATGAATATGGGCACCTGTATCGTCAGCCCGGTTTCCAGTTTGGCCGGTTTGGTGCCGGCGGTGGCGGTATCTCCCTTGAAACCGGGGTCAGTCTCGGTCACTTCGAGCTCTACGGTAATCGGCATGGTCACTCCCACCACCCTGTCTTTATAGCTAGATAGTTCTATGGTATTGCCTTCTTTCAGGTAATCGAGCGCATCACCAAGCTGGGCTGATGTCAGGGGCATCTGCTCGAAGTTCTCCTGGTCCATGAAATAGTACAGGCCGCCGTCATTGTAGAGATACTGCATCTGCCGCTCGTCGAGGCGCGCCCGGACGAGCCGGTCATTCGACTGAAAAGAACGCTCGATGGTGTGGCCGGCGTTGACATCGCGCAGCTTCACTTTCGCCAGAGCTGTCCGTTTCATCTTGACATGCTGGTAATCGACGACCTGGTAAAGCTTGCCTTCGAGTTCGATGATAACCCCTTTTCTCAACTCGGTAGCGTTAATCATACTTCGCCTTTCTAGCTTTAGAGAGCACTCTCACCTTGCCTTGCTCCATGACCACGGTATCTTCGATTCTGACTCCTCCCCACCCGGACAGGTAAATGCCCGGCTCCACGGTGAACACCATGCCTTCGGCAAGTGTTTCTTCCGAGCCCGGCCCGAGGCGGGGGAGTTCGTGGGCGGCCAGCCCGACGCCGTGTCCCAGCGAGTGGCCGAACGCTTCGCCGTAACCTGCTTTATCGATAATTTCTCTGGCGGCATTATCGGCCTGGTGCCCCGTCGTACCCTCACCTATTATAGACATTGCCGCCGTCTGTGCGTCAAGAACGGTATTATATACCTTCTTGAAAGTATCATCAGGTACGCCGACATAGATAGTACGGGTAAGGTCGCTGGCATAGCCGCCGATTTTAGCTCCCATGTCTATCATCACCGACTCGCTGTCGTTGATGACGCGGTCGGAAGGCCTGGCATGGGGCAGGGCTGCCTGTGGCCCGGAGGCGACGATAATTTCGAAAGGCAGCGCCTGACTGCCGTTTTCACGGAGGGCTTTTTCCAGTTCCCAGGCCACCTGCTTTTCCGTCATGCCGGCTTTGAGAGTGGCTTCAACAGATTCAAATGCGGCATCGGATATAGCGACGGCCTTCCTGATAAGCTCGATTTCTCCCGGTTCTTTTACCGCACGGAGCGACTCCACCAGACCGTTCACGGGAACCAGCCTGGCGGCGACCTTTTTCTTTTTCAGGGCATAACTTAGCTGGCGGTGGAAATTAAAGGTAACATCTGCGGCCTCAAACCCCAGTCTCTTTACGCCGGAATCACGTACCAGGCCGGGAAACCAGTCGGCAATATTTCCGGCGATTCGTAAAATCTCGAAATCGGGGGCTTCAGTTTTAGCCTGCTCGGTATAACGGAAGTCCGTGGCCAGCACCGCTTTCTTCTCCGTAATCAGTAAAAAGCCGGCCGTGCCGTCGAAGCCGGAGAGATAGCGCCGGTTTTCCGACTGCGTGATAAAGACGGCATCTATTTCCTTTTCGGCGAACCTGCCGCGCAGCTTGTGCAATCGATTATTCATTTTTATCACTATCTCCCCGCGCCATGGGGTGGGCGGAGAGGTATATCTTGCGCGCCCGACTCCGCGTAACGTGGGTGTAAATTTGCGTGGACGAAAGGTCGGCATGTCCCAGCAGCTCCTGGACAACTTTAAGGTCAGCCCCGCCGTCGAGGAGGTGGGTGGCGAAGGTATGGCGCAGTACGTGCGGGTGTACCTTTTTATTGATGTTCCGGGAGTATTTCTCCAGGATTTTCTGCACCCTCCGGGCCGGCAGACGCCCGCCGTAGCGATTCACGAACAGGGCGTTGTTCTTTTTCCCGCCGAGAAGTTCACGCCTGCCGTCACTCATATAGACGCTTAACGCATTTGCCGCCGGCGTGCCTATCAGCACCACTCGCTCTTTGGAGCCTTTACCCCAGACTCGGATTTCATTGATGGCCAGGTTCACCTGCTCTACGTTTATATTCACCAGCTCGCTGACCCGCAGGCCAGAGGCATACAGCAACTCAAGCAGGGCGCGGTCGCGCTGACCCTGGGGCTTTGAAATGTCGGGCGATTCCACCAGGCGCTTGGCTTCGTCTACGGTAAGAAAAGACGGCAGGCGTTTATCCAGCCGGGGCGAGACAGTCGTGGCGGCCGGACTGGCCGATATCATCTCCTCGCGCATCAGGTAGCGGTAGAAGGAGCGGATTGCCGAAAGCTTGCGGGCGATGCTCGATTTGGCCTTGCCCTGTTCCATCAGGTGCGCCAGGTAGCCGCGCAGCGTCTGCTTATTCACGTCCTTCAGGGAATCAATCCCCTGGCTGCTGACAAAATCGAAAAATTCCAGCAGGTCGCTGGTGTAGTTGCGCACGGTATATACCGAGGCGTTTTTCTCCGCCTCAAGATAATTGATGTATTTATTTAATATGGTTTCCTGCATCGGTTAATCCTGCGGTAACTTCCCCTTATACTCGCATTTGGTACACCAGGCCTGTTTACCGTGCCGGGTGAGCAGCCCGCCGCACCGGGGGCACGGCTGGGGGAGGGGCCGGAAGTTGGTAACGAAATCGCAGTCGGGATAACCGCTGCACCCGTAGAAAGTCCGCTTCTTCTTGCTGACCCTCTGCACGATTTCTTTGCCGCACTTCGGGCAATTTGCTCCTACTTTTATCTGGTATGACTGCGTATGCTTGCACTCGGGGAAGCCGCTGCAGGCGATAAATTTCCCGAAGCGTCCCGTCTTGACTATCAGCGGCTTGCCGCACTTGGGACAGGGGTCTCCCGTCTCTTCGTCCGCCAGTTTCACCTTTTCCGCCGTCTTGAGCGCGTTTTGCAGGTCTTTATCAAAAGGAGTATAGAAGTCCCGGATAACACTCGGCCAGTCGCGCTCTTTTCTGGCGATATCGTCGAGCTCGTTTTCCATGTCGGCGGTAAATTTGACATTGATAATGTCGGGGAAATGCCGGACGAGCAAATCATTGACCGCCATGCCCAGTTCGGAGGGCTGAAAGACTCCCTTGACCTTGCTGACGTACTCACGGTCCTGAATCGTGGATATCGTCGGCGCGTAGGTGCTGGGGCGGCCGATACCGTTTTGCTCTAAAGTCTTGACCAGAGTCGCCTCGGAATAGCGGGGTGGCGGCTGGGTAAAACGCTGCTCCGGGAAAATCCCCAGGAGCTTAAGCTCGTCGCCCTTTTCCAGACGAGGGAGCAAACTTTTACTGCCTTCCTCCTCGGCTTCGTCCCGGCTCTCGCTGTAAAGGGTCATGAAACCGGGGAAAGTGTTGACCGAGGTGGCTGTCCTCAGCAGGTAGTCCCGGCGGTTCCTGGCCTCAATATCGACGGTAGTGTTATCGAACAGGGCAGCCGCCATCTGGCTGGCCACCATCCTCTTCCAGATAAGGTCGTACAACCTGAACTGGCTGGTATTGAGGTATTTTTTTATAAGAGCCGGCTCGCGGTGAGTCCGGGTAGGGCGGATGGCCTCGTGCGCCTCCTGCGCCCCCCTGGCGCGGGCGGTAAAGGCGCGGGGGTGGGGCGGCAGGAACTTTGGGCCGTATTTTTCACGGATAAAGGCCACGGTCTCGCCGATAGCAGAACCGGCCACACGGGTGGAGTCGGTACGCATATAGGTGATAATGCCGACATTACCCTCACTGCCAATCGGCAGGCCTTCGTAAAGCTGCTGGGCGATGGCCATGGTCTGCCTGGCGGTGAATCGGAGCTTACGCCAGGCTTCCTGCTGTAGTGTGCTCGTGGTGAAGGGTGGGGCCGGCTGGCGGGTCGCCTTCCGGGTGCTTACCTTGAGCACGTCATAGGCCGACTGCTCCAGCGCGTTTTTTATCCCGTCGGCTTCCTCCTGCGTATGAACGTCAATTTTAGCGCCGTCGACAAGACCGATTAATGTCGCCCGGAAGGATGTTTTTTCTTTCTTCTTGCTCAGTTCAGCCTCGATAGCCCAGTATTCCTCAGGAACGAATGCCTGAATCTCGCGCTCGCGGTCGACGATTATCTTGACAGCCACCGACTGTACTCTGCCGGCGGAGAGGCGTTTCCTGACCTTCTTCCAGAGCAGCGGGCTAATATTATAGCCGACGAGTCTGTCCAGGATGCGCCGCGCCTGCTGGGCGTCCACCAGCTGCATATCGATTTCGCGGGGGTCTTGAAAAGCCGACTTTACGGCGTCTTCGGTTATCTCACGGAAGACGACGCGATAGTAATTCTGTTTATCGGTTTTGGCGACTTCGGCCAGATGCCAGGCGATGGCTTCCCCCTCGCGGTCGGGGTCGGTAGC
>DAOUEB010000045.1:0-41402 GCA_034430675.1 Dehalococcoidales bacterium | reverse complement strand
GATGCCAGATTGGCTCATGGCCAGGTGGGCGGATGCCTTGAACACTGATTACATGGGCGGTAGGACCCGGTATCCCGACATGGCACAGCAGGCCAAGAGCGATGCGGTCAGAAATCTAGCGCAACAGTATCTTGAAGCTCATGATGCAGTAGCCATCGGTAACTGCCTTGAGGAGTTAAGTAAAAGCGTAGTGAAGCATTACCAGGCAGGAGATTTACCCCTTGATATCGAGACGGTCGAAAAGCAGGTCTGCGCCCTGGCTCTCATCGGCTGCAATGCCGAAGGTGCCGAGTTTGCCGAATACGCCGGGGATATCCTCAGCGATGCTAAGACTCGCAACCACCCTATTGTTGATTACCATCTGGCTCTGGAATATGGAGATAAAGCAAAGATTGAATCACTGGACGCTACCCTTGCCGGTGGTCGATACGGTAGCTGGGTAGCTGAGCGCCTTACCGAAGCCGAGCGTTTTCTCGGTCTTGAACCGCCCCATTTCACCATCCGGGTCGGTGAGCGCACTCCCCAGTGGGACTTGCTATGGAAAAAGCTATTTACAGGAGGTGATGAATAATGAGCAATGAAATTGCCGCCGTATGGGCCAGGGTATCGACTGAGCCCCAGCAAACGCTGGACAGTCAAGTAGCCCGGTCCGTAGCGGAGCTGGAGAAGCGAGGCTATGTCGTACCACCTGAAAGAGTCCTAAAGGTAGACTGGACATCCCTCGACCTTCTCTCTTGCCCTCAATTCCAGCAGCTGCGGCTTTGGGTTGTTAACAAGGAAATCGGCGCTATTGGTGTCTTTGACCGCGACCGTCTCCAGGCCAAGGCAGTCCAGCGGCTGCTGTTTCTCTCTGACTGCCGCGACAATAAGGTCGAAGTCGTGGTCTGCCAGGGGCCGCCGCTCCAGCAGGATAGCGACGGAGAGTGGGTCGAGTTCGGGCTGGCTAAGTCCAAAGAGATTTCCGTTTTGCGTGCTCAGCAGGGCTCCAGAGATGCTCTCAGGGAACGGGCCACGGTAAAGGGACTCTCCACTAATAACCATCCGCCATTCGGCTATGAGTTTGACGAAACCAAGACCCGGCTGGTAGCCACTGCCAACTGGGAAACGCGGTCACTCATCGTCCATGAATATCTGAAAGGCACCACACTCAAGGGTGTCACCAAGGTACTCCGGAAACGTGGTATCCTCAGTCCCAAAGGGAGAGAGTACTGGCCGGAGCCGACCATCTATCTCATTCTGACAGACTCCGTTAACTGCGGTGAGTACCGGGCCCTGCGGCGGGAAAGTGTCGAGCCGATTAAGCGTCGGGGTAACACCTATGGTAAAAGCTCGACCAGGCGCCGGTCTGGGCTACCGTTACCAAATATCGTCGTAGAAAGACCGATTATCACTCAACCCCAACACGACTGGATACAGGCGAAGCTGGAGCGGAACAGGCAAAATGCCAAGCGTAACGGAAAGAGAGAATATCTCCTACGCGGTATGATCTACTACGAAGGCGACAACCTGCGCTACTACGGTCGAGACATCAGGCATATATCCTGGGCATACCGGTATACACAGAGGGGTTACAAGGGCGACAATCCCAGGACATACTTACCCGGGCGGAAGACAGAAGCCCAGGTGGAAGCCAAGGCCAAGGAGATACTTACCAGCAATCAAGTCCTGGAGCACGAGATGGGTTGGAGAGAAGTAGCCATTCAAGAGACTATCTCAAAGCTGGATGGTGAGTTTAAGAGGCTCGACCGTAAGTCCAACGAGAACATCAACGCTGAATCAGAGCTGGTAAACCTCAGGATACGGGGTAAAGTCTCCGATGAGGCTTATGACAGACAGATGGTTTTACTTCTCGTTGAAAGAAAATGGGCATCTGAGGAGAGAGAAAGAATCACTCAGAGGCTTGCCGACCTCAAAAAGAAATCAGTCTCCCTGGTGAGTCTGGACCAGCTCCGCCAGCAGATGGCGGATAAGCTCTTCTCCGATAAGTTCGAAGACCGGCGCTTTATTCTTGAAGCCCTCAACACCAGAGTGATTGTCACCACCGAAGGCGCTATGGAGGTTGAATTTACCATCGGCGGAGATGAAAACGGTGGTGGCATTGTATTAAGCAGTCCCCTGAACGCTTGCCCTCAATATTCAGTTTTTCCAGTTTAATCACCCCTCTTGGCTATCTGGCTAGTGGGCAAATCCGCCAGCTTCACCTAGTAGTCAGCTTCCGTCAAGCTGCGATACGCTAGCCTTAACGGTGCTGCCACTATATACATCGGGCAAAGGGGGTAAAACGTCAGCCCCTAAAAGAGGCTTTTTTGTGTCCGCTTTCGGGACTTCCATAGATAGGTGCGCTCGGCGTGTGTCAGGGTTTCCCCATCCTGTATCTTGCCAGCTATGGCTAGCAAGCGGTCTGGTGCGTGTAGTAGTTGCTCTTTAATCTCCAACCATTGAGGTATGTCCAGTGCTTTATCATCGGCAATCAGGTCGCCAAGCTCGGTCAGGTTGCCGTCAGTATCGGTCACTGGTCTTGATAGCCGTTCTATCTTGATAGCCTTTGGGCATTTGCCATAAAGCAAATCCTCTTTGCACTTTTGCCTCTGGCGGTTGCTACAGTGCCCACAGTCCAGCCCGCTAGTAAGGCGGTAATTCTCCCGCCAGTAGTCGGCTCTGGTTCGGCTGGCGATGCGATACATGGCGGCTGGCGATAGCTTGGTGTTACGTGCTACATCGGCAAGGGTCATTATAATGGTATGTAGCAAGTCCCCCATGTCCTGAATGGGCACTCTCTTAGCAAAGGTTAAGGCTATCTGATAATAGGCAAGGTATTCGCCTTCAAGCTGGTCATATCCTTCACCGATGCCGTTAGATTGCTCCCGCTTTCGCCTTTGGCTTGACCTGATAAGGCGTGGCTTTGTCGTGCTAGTCCGGCAGGTGGCACTCTTACCGCACCACTGGCAAACGCCTTGCGGTTCGGCCAGTGTCCATACTCTATGGCACTGGCTACAGTGCCCCTGTAGGGCGTTCTGGTGGCTCTGGTCGTGGTTCTGGACAGTAACGCTAGTCATACTTCCCCCCTTCCAGAGCAAGCGTTCAGTTCAGCTTCAACTATATTCAATTGTTAATGTTCTACTATCAAGATAGCATTTTATGACTCTGCTGTCAATATAATAAGTATTACATTTGATGTATACACCACACATATGATTTTTCAAGACTCATAATCATAGTGATTTATGATGGTGATGGTGATGATAAAAAAAGAACTGGCAAAAGCTCAAGACGCTAAACGTTCAAGCCTTGCCAGCCCTGCTAACGATGACGGCTGTTAGCTCCAGTCGCCGTCAACTAGCTCTGATACCCAATCTGGGAAATGCACATCATTGATTTCGGCGTTTACCGTGTCCAGTATTTCCACCAGCTTTTGGGGCGATTTCCCCAGGAGCAGCCCCACGCCCAGCCAGCTCCGGCAATTGACCAGGACACGGCTCTGTTCTTCGGCGGGAAGGTAGCCGAAAATCTCCGTCATCATCTGGCACAGCGTGCCGTAAAAAACGGTGGCGGCTTCCTGCTGGTCTTCGGTCATCGGTTCGCCCAGGCAATTTTTTATCTCTTTGGTCAGCTCCTCCACTACC
Source organism: Dehalococcoidales bacterium (assembly GCA_034430675.1). Taxonomy (GTDB): domain Bacteria; phylum Chloroflexota; class Dehalococcoidia; order Dehalococcoidales; family RBG-16-60-22; genus JAFGPF01. Next base: position 37,779 of record DAOUEB010000045.1, on the reverse strand, counting down.
GGTCTTCGGGACTCCTTTGAAACACACGGTAACTCTGTCATGGTCTTTCCTCCAGCTTGTCAATTATTTGTTGTGCCGATTCCCGTATCTGGTCTATCAGGTCGCTGTACTCAGGTTGGGCCTTCATTTGCTCCAGGGTCATGCCCCGCTTCAAGGGAAACCCCGTACCGCCGCCCCGCCGGAGGCGCTTCACCTGTTCCTTGCCTCCCAACCGCTCCCTTACCTGCACGATGATGCCGTTTTCCAAGTCTACATGGTCAAAACGAATACGCCCCTTGACCACGGGGATATCCTTGCTTCGTGCCAGGGCGGTACTGGCTTTTTTCTCCAGCACCCGATTCATGCCGCACATCGGGCATACGATATAGACGACCTCGGCCATTTACTCTCCGCTCCCTTCTATTCTTTCCATCTCGCGCTGCAGGTCCAGCTGCGTTAATTGAGCGTAGATAAGGGTTGTCGCCGGCTGCTCATGACCGAGGAAGGACTGCAATCCACCTATGGACATTCCCCGATTCAGCAGGTCAACCGCCCGGCTGTGTCTCAGAGTGTGAGGCGATACCGTCTCCACCCCCGCCTCCAAACACAGCCTCTTGAGCAGCATCCAGTAATCGTAATACTTTCCGGGAAACAGCCTTCCGTTGGCATTCCGGGCGTACTCCTGAAGCTCCGACAGGAACGCCCGGTCGGGAATGGGAACGTAGCGTTCCTTATCCCCTTTCCCCACAAGCCTGATGCCGGACCGCTCGATGTTAGCTGCTTTCAGTTCCATCAACTCCGCGATGCGAAGTCCGGCCATGAACAGTGTTTTTATTGTCATGCGGTCGTGCCCTTCCTCCGCTGTTTTGATGAGCTGGTCAATGACCTCCCTCGGGTGATACCTGGGCAGCCTTTTCTGGACCGGGATGAACTCCTTTTTACCGAACGGCCAGCGGCGTTGCTGGTATTCGAAGTATAGCTTTATGGCCGCTTTGTGCCGTTGAAGCGTGGTCCCCTTCTTAAATCGCTGCAGAAAGGTTTTTACTTCCTCGTCTATCGGCTCGTCGGCCGAAATACACCGCTCCAACATGGCCAGGCTGTTGTGATAAGCCTGCTTGGTCGTATCTCTTAAACCGTCATAGCGTTGAAGAAAACCTTGAATGTCCATCTACCACCCCTATTGACAATGTAAGAATAATTATATTATAGTATAGGTGCTACCAGGCTGTCAAGGGGCAAACAGCCGTTGTATAATACAGAGAGGAGAGACCGATGCCAGTTAGACTTAATAGAAATCAGCTGCTCGAACTGATAGAGGCCATAGAAGTCGCTGGCGGGGATGCGTCCGAGTTGCGGCGCGAGATGGAGGCATTTGGCCCCGACCAGGAAATCCGGGCACGTCCGCGTAGACAGGGATCAAGATTTAACGACGAGGAAGAACCTACACCCGCCGAGCGCCTCAACCACAGGGTGGGCGACCTCTTCGATAGCGGGATTTCCGACGAGCTGCTTGACAGGCTTGTCGAGCTCGACAAGAACCACAGCCAGAAGGAACTCCGGGCTATGTGCGTTGGAGCCGGGTTGAGTGCCGGCGGGGATAAGAAGGAGCTGGCTGCCAAGCTGGTGTCCAAGGGGGTACTGTGAAGCCGCCAAAGAGATGCCCCAACTGCGGGGGCCCCCTGGATAAAAACTGGTGCTGTCATAAATGCAATATCTGCCCTACTAAGCGATAAGAGGAGGCAAAGGTTATGGAAGAGGTGGAAGAGAAGGTAGACTTTAACAGGCAAAGGGAGTGGGAGGGCAAGCCGGGGGAGGTGACTATTCCGGAGGCGTACTTAAAAGGGCTGAGACATGAGATAGTGGTGTTTACCAGAAAGGAAAGGGGTGGCAGCGACTTCACCTTCCGCTGCCAGAAATATGAGCAGGCTCCCGATGGCCAGTGGAGATTTGATGGTGTCGTGATTGACACGTCGATTAAGAACGCAAAGGGCAAAGTTGAAACGGCCAGGATCACCTATCACCCGGAGGTTTCGCTGGTCAATGTCAGTTTTATGGTCGTTCCGGCTCCCGAAGACGCTGAGACATAAAGGCGTTCATCGCACGGATTTTAGCTTCTCCCTTTAGCTTGGAATCCTTGAACGCCTCCTTGCACTCTCTGGCCACCCGGGTAAACTTACCCCGCTGCGGTTCCAGCCAGGGTGTCGCCTCGCGGCCGGTTTGGGTTTCCCTGAGAACTAACTTCAATTCGCTCGGCATATGCGCCTCCAAGCTGGATTGTAGGCTGCATCATATGATACAGCCTATGTTATTACATTTCATGCACAATAGAATGAAGAAGGGGAGGCAGGTATGCCTCCCCTTATCGATTATGCCTTATGACCGTGTTTACGCTTTCCTCCGCAGCCGGCTGATGCAGCTGTTCATCGCGTGAATTCTGGCGGACCCAGACTTGTCGGCCGTCTCTCTGGCGCAGGTAGCCGGGTCGCCGCCTGCCTTGAACAAGTGGGCCAACAGGTGCTTAGGCACCGAGCCCTTGGGGAAGCTTCGGATCTTCAGGCTAACAAGGCGTTTGGACCAGGGCACACTGGGGTAGAGGATCGCGTTACCAGCTTCGTTTAATGAAATTCCTGCCACTTTCCTACCTCCTTTAAGAGTATTTCCCGTTTATAGGGATTGCTGTCGTCGACCTCGACAAAAAAGAAACGGAGCAAGCCAACGCTTGCCCCGCTGTAATTATTCCCGCTATTCTTTTCAGACATTTTATTTCTTCACGATACGCTCCCCCCAAAAAATATCGGGGCAAGCTACCTCGCTTGCCCCGAGTCAGTTAATATTGTTGCACAGTCGCTGGGGAGTTGTCAAGCCAACTGGTCAATAATCGTAGTGGCCACCTTGCGTATGTCGCCCAGGTTTTTCTCTAGCACATTTTTGTCCCTGGCCCACAGGGCCACGTAGGGGAAGGACCTGACACCAGTATCGAAGCCGTAATGAGCTCCCACGACGAAGGCCGCGCTCTCGGCGATGGTTTCGGCGTCCTGCCGGGAGATCTGGAACACTCCTACCGAATAGTAGTGGGCTATCTCGTGGGCCAGGCTCTTGAGCTGCTGGGCCCGCGGCTCCTCGGGACGGATCCAGATGCCGGTTGCAGGGGCGTACTGCCCCTTAATGCCCGGGTCCTGATGCGGCCGCGACTCGAAGCTTACCGGAAAATTTTTGGCTTTCATCAGGGCTAGAAGCTTGGTGAAAAGCTCCTCGTTTACCTCACCGGTAAGTACCGGCACCTCGAACTCCGGCAGGGGCTCCCCCTCGGTCTGAGAAATATCGAAAACGTAGACTACCTTGAAGAAGCGCGGCGCGGCCTCCATCTCTTCTACTGGTGCGCCACACTTCGGGCAGAACCTGGAACCCTTGGGCACCTTAGCGCCGCATTTAGGGCAGGCCGGCCTCGGCGGCAGCACCGGCGCCAGGATAGCGATCCCCTTCTCGCCTCTCTTCACCGACCGCTCCATCTCCCTCCAGGTGTTGAAGCCGGCGACCTTGATAGCGTTGGGCTTCTGCATACCTATCAGGATGAGGTTACCGATACTGTAGTCATGGAACTTGGACATGGTAGTCAGAAACAGGCGGAACTGGTAGCTCTCCTGAATGCCCTCGACGCCGGTCTTGAGCTGCTTCATGACGGCATCGACCTTGCGCTCTTTCTCTTCCGTCGCTACCGGCGACGTTAACAAGCTGTAGTCAGGAATAGGCTCGCTGACAAAGCCGGTAAGATTGCGGTACTGTGGCGGTACCGGCTCGCCGCCCTCGATGATGACCAGGGGGAGTATCTTCTTCCCGGCAGCTAAATGGGGATATTGCGGCTGCCGACTTTTCGGCGTATGCGGATATAATGGCTCTTTAGGCATTTTCCTTACCTCCTAATCTGCTTCTTTGGGTAGAGGTTCTCTTACCAGGCTGGCCAGGTGGCGGTATTCAAGGGATACCGGCTCGCCGTCTTCAACCGTCATAGGCGACATTTTACCCCACATACCCGGGTGTTTGGCTTGATAGTGGCCCCGGAGCCACGATATCCTGTCGAGGAACCTTCCTTCTTCCAGGAGCTCCTTCGGCGCACATTCACCACACTGACGGCAGCAAAATTTTCTAATCGGGTCTCCTTCTGTACTGGCCAGAAGCTCCAGGCTGCTGCCAGGCATACCACCAGACAATACGCCAATATCCTCCAAGTGTTTCAGAACACTCTCCTCGAGCTGATCTCGATTCTGGTCTTTCCAGCCGAAGCGATTGATATTCTCGGCCCCTTCTAATTCCCAGATCGTCTTTCCCGTTTTCTTATTCTCCACCCATATGTTCGCCTTGTAGGGAGGTAAAGATAAATAAACCTCAACGTCGTTCCTCGATAGCTTTTCGGTGGCGGGTAGCTCCGTCCTCAGCTGCCGGCCACCCGGCACATGGGGAAATTGCGGCTGCCGGTTCTTCGGTACATGCGGATACAATGGCCTTTTCTTGCTCTCATTTTGTGGTTTTCTAACCTGGGGCAACAACCGTTCCCCATGGTCCGCCATCACCTCCGATAAAGGTTTCGGGTTAAAATACATGTCCCTCTCTATCATTATCCCGCCGGGGCCACGAACTGACTCCATCTCAGAAAGTGAGAAGTAGCCAAGCTCTTTCTCAAGTCCTACCACCCAGCCAAAGAATATGTCCTTGCCATCGAATTCTGTGGCGTACCAGGTCCATTGTGTCCATGGGGTGAAGAATTTGACATGAACAATCGGGTCCTCCACATTCTCTTGGCTGTAAAGAGGCGGGATTTTCCTTCTGATATCTTCTGTTAGTAGCTTCTGCGACATTTTCCTTACCTCCTCGTTCAGATTACCATACCGCCCCCTTGAGAAAATGGTCGAACCGACCTTCGATCACCATCTCCACAACCTGGGACGCCACCAATGTCATCGCCTCGCTGTGAGCGGGCTGCAGGTCCTCGGCAAGCTTGATGTCTCCCGTTTTCTTATACGCCTTGTGGTGGCCGAGCTCGTGGATTATGGCGTCAACGGTCCGCCTGGCGCTCTCCAGGGTTTCCAGGTGGAGCACGATTTCTTCTAGGGTGTGGTCATACAGGCCGGCGGTGCGCACCCGGTCCGAGGCTGGTGGAATAACCGAGGCGTAAACCTTGGTGACCCCGAACCAGGTAGCTATTGCCCTGGCCAGCTCCAGGTGCGTTCTGGCCCGTGGCGTCAGCGTATCGTCGGGCAGGATCTTGGTTTCCCTCAACCTTTCCTGGCTCTCCTGAATCAGGGCGCCGTCACTCATGATCGCCACGGCAAGGGCGTCCCTTACACCCCACTGGAGGCTGACCGGCGTGTACCCCAGATGCTTGACCATACCGTCCCAGCGGTCCGTGGTTCTGATAACGGCGTTTACTCCGGCGACCTTGCGCCATGCCGCTTGCCAGGCCGGTGCACTATCCCTAACCAAATCGATATAGCGCTTGTCGGTTGCCGGATCGATGCCCATGGAATAGGTATCCATACTGACCATGCGGGTCTCCTGTGATGTTACCCGGGGTGGCTCCAGCACCATCTCCAGGAACTGTTCAAGCAGGAAAACATTGCTAACGCCACACCAGAGCCTGCCCATATCCACCCACAGGTCCACTTCATTCTTCGGGCCATGGCGGTCGGGGGCAAGCTCAAACCCCCACAGGTTATATGAGAAATGACTTTTAATTTCTCTAAAATATATGTCACGGGCGTATATCACTCCCCCGACGGGGCTGGATGCCATCCCTTCCGCCTTGATAAGCTGATTGTAGCGCCTTATCGGCTCGGCAAGCGGGCTTGGGACTTCGGCTAGAATAAGCGTGCGGGGAAGGTTAACGGCAAAGTAGCGTTCAAAGGCCGGGCCGTTATAGCCGATGATGTAAAATTTTGTTCCCCTGGTGGTTCCGTTAGAGCGCCAGATAGCGGCCAGGGTCTCGGCCCTGCCGTTTACCTTCTGCCCCAGGAAGATAATCCAGATCTCTCTCCCCACCGTCTCCACTTTTACCGAGTAGCCGTTCCTGATCAGGGCCAGAGCGGCAATCTTCATGCCCTCGCCGAATTTCCCGCGGGCGTAATCGGGCTTGAGCTTGGGCGGACCCAGCAGAAAGTCAGCGACGGATACGCCCCTGCCCTTGTCGGCTATCCAGAGCCCCTGGTTGTCATAGCCCCATTGGTAGCTCTCGGCCTCGTCCAGGGCGTTCTGGACGATATCCCTTATTGCCTCCCATACCCCCCATTCCTGTCGCCAGGTAGAGGTCGGACCGATGATGATGAGCTGCCAGCCCTGCGGTTTCCAGTTTCGCTCGTATTCCTCCATGGTGAGAACCTGGGGCGTCGATGTGGGAGATATTTTCGGCAATATTGGCAGCCAGGTCAGCCCTTATCTTAAATTTCGTGAGCAGGGTAGCAAAGTCTTCCTCGACAATGGGTACCTGTCTGGCCGAACTTTCCTTCGCCAGGTAATCGGGATGCATATTTCGAATATGGCTTTGCAATGCCTGTGGAGTCTTGAAGGGAGGATGGTCGCACCCCTCGACCGGGCATGTAAGTGTTTCTGCCATTTTAGCTTCCTCCTCTTGGTTCAGAGTCCGAAATGTTCAGCTATACTTCAGACCCTGAGGGTTCCCCTGAGTTAATATCCCCGTCAGGGTTTGTGTCTCATCAGTGAATACCTACATAATTTGTGTTTAAAAATCTGCAAAATACGGTTAAGTCCCGCTTTACCGATAGCCAACCTGGTCGAGCCACTTTTTCTTCAGTACTTCCATGCCCCAGCCGATAAACAGGTTCATCAGGTCAACCAGGTCCGGCTTGGGGATATCACCCATCTTGTGAGCCAGTTCTGCACAATCCCTGAGCGTCTGGCGCATCTCGGCCGGGACTTTAATGTGAAGGTCGTATTCCTGCCTGGCTTCCAGCGATTGTACCGTCTTGACCTCGGTGGCTTCTGCTTCCTCTCCTGTTTCCTGTACCATAATTTCCTCCCAAAAAAGAAGGGCAAGAAACTCTCAACAATGAGAGTCGCTCGCCCCGTTTCCTTTTTTAAAATTCTAATACTCTTTACGACAAAATGCAAGGATTATGCGGGAGGAAAGCGACAAAACAGCCGTGACTATATTTATTGATGGGTGACATTTCTCCGGCCGGCACTCATAAGCCCTTGACGGTCGGATTGTTTTTGTTCTAGAATGTCTGAAAAGAATAGCGGGAAGAATCACAGCGGGGCAAGCGTTGGCTTGCCTCGCTTCTTTTTTGGAGGCATACCGTGAAGAAATTAGCTGTGTTGGCCCTTAAGGGCGGCGTCGGCAAGAGCACGGTGGTAGCCGGGCTGAGCCTAGCCCTGGTAAAAAAGAAATACAGGGTCGGCTGCGTCGACCTCGATGTTACCGGCAGCAATCTTTACTCCGCACTCGGGCTTGAACACTCTCCGCGCTGGGGGCTTGATAGCGTCAACGAGAAGATAATAGTTCCCGAAGTAAACGGCTACTGGCTCCTGTCTATCGCCAGCTTCGTCGGCGAGGAAAACGCCGTCATGTGGGACGGATCACAGAACGCCGAGCTCGACGGGGCGATGAAAAGGATTGACGAACTCAAAAAAGGGGCGGATTTCGAACCAGTAGTTATGCGAGATGAACTGGAGGCGATACGAAGGCAGATCGATGACGTCATGGCCTCAAGCAAATGGCGCTATGTCACGGAGCTGCTGTCCGACAATATCGTGACCTGGCCCGAGCCCCTGGATTATCAAATATTCGACCTGCCGCCGAGCTCAAGCCAGGAGATGTTCTCGTTTCTTGACCAGACAAAGAAGGACCTCTTCGGCGTCTTTATCGTCTCCCAGCCTTCCGCTATCGCCACCACCGGCCTGGTGCGCACCATCGACCTGCTGCGGGTAAAGCAGATACCGATCGTCGGCCTGGTCGTCAATCAGGACGGCTTTCTTACCAGCCGTGGTGAAACAGAATACCAGTTCCTATCTCCCCGGGTTGATCTGGAGGCAATCGCCAGGAAGGCCGGGATACCGTTTCTTATGTCCATTCCCCAGAGCGGAGAAATAAAGAAACTCGAAAACTACTTTGCCGAGCTGGCCGACAAGATTATCAGCTCAACGCCCGTGGTTCTGAAGGATGTCACTCTGGGGAAAAAATTCAAGAGGAAACTCGTAAAAGGTATCGCTAGGAGGTTGTAGCATGGCTCTGGTAGAGGACATGTTCCGGAGGTTCATGGCGCGGCAGTCGCGTTTCTTTAACAATCTGACCGAAGATGCCAGGCAGAAGCTGGCCGATATGGAAAACAAGTACGCAGAGCTGAGGGTGACCGGTCCCGAGGGAGGCGTCTTGTATTTCCAGTACAAAGGGCAGCACTTCGCGATGCTGGATGAACCTCCCAAGATACCCTGTGAAAAGCTGGACAAGTTCCTGCTTGATGGCGACCTCATAAATTACCCCAGCGGTGATGAGGTACTCTTCGACGTTATCGACGGCAGCCTCTCCCCGCGGGCGGTGCATACCCGCGGGTATTTCCGGGCCAACACGGATAAGATACTTTACGACACCGAAGAGTTTCTCCAGGCTTTTGAGCGTTTCCTAGGCGAGATGCGGCTGGTGCTGGGGGGTAAGAGTGTTAGCTGAGGTCCCTTTTACCGTTATGGTTGCCGCGGCCGTTCTGGTCGGGCTCTGGTGCTCGAACATATTCTACGACTATAAAGTTCCACAGTACCTCTCCAGGAAGATCGGCCACCTGGCCGGCGGCACGGCGCTGTTGCTCTGCGCCTTGCTTTATGATTCCTGGCTGTGGCCGTTAATCCTGGCAGTGACCTTTGCGGCATTACTCCTCGGCGCCAGGTTTATCAGGAAAACCCTGTTCAGGGGAGTCGGCGGTACCGGAAGGCCGGTAGCCTTTGCCGAGGTCTGGTTTCCCGCAGTATCTGTGGTCAGTATCGCGGTGGGGTGGGTATGGTTGGGGGACAGGTGGCTGGCCATCCTGCCGGCTCTTTTCATGGCCTACGGCGATGCCGTGACCGGACTGACCAGAAGCGTGGTCTACAACAGGGAGTTCAAGGGGAATATGGGCAGCGTGGCCATGCTGGGCGCTTGCCTGCTGCTCGCCTGGTGCTTCTACCAGCCATTCTGGATAGGGGCCACAGGTGCCGTGGCCGCCACCCTGGCCGAGAGATTTACTCCAATGTCCAAGGGATTTTGGGATGACAATTGGACGATAGTTCTGAGTTCACTGCTGGTAATGGGAGGACTTCGCTTGTGTTGAAACTCAAGGCCCATCTCTGGACTCTACCGCGGTGGTTTGCTACGCCCTTTTTCGGGGCAGTACTACTACTGGGGGCCGTCCTCGCCGGCGGCATCAATGCCAACGCCTGGATAGGGCTGGCTGCCGGCCTGCTGGTGATGGCCGGCGGCCACTCCCTTAACAGCTTCCTCGATTACTCTTGGACCGGCCTGGACAAAGGCGAAATTGAAGACAGAAGCGCCGAGAAAGATTACTGCGGCGGCCAAAACATTATCGAGGCCAGCATAGTGACTCCGCAAGAGGTATTTTGGAACGCTCTTGGCTGGTATTTCTTATCGGCGGCTCCGGTTGTCTACCTGGCAGTTACCGTCGGATGGCCTATCGTTATTGTTTGGTTCCTTGGGGCGCTGGTCTCTTTCTGGTACTCCTGGGCAAAGTTCAACTGGACTCATGAGCTCGCCCTGTTTGTTGGCGCCGGTCCCCTGGCGGCCCTCATCGGCATGTATTCCGTTACGCCGGATCCGGAGTGGTGGGTAGGGATAGCTGCCAGTGCGCCAGCCGGTTTAATCCTCTCTTTCGTCGGGCTTCCTTTGGATGAATACCCGGACGCAGAGGCCAACCTGAAAAAGGGGGTCAAGAGCGTGGCCTACAAGGTGTGGGAGCATGACGTAGACCTCGGGTTTTATCTGCTTGCCTGGACTGTTTTTGTCTATCTCCTGCAGCTCTTCCTCATCGTTGTCGGCATACTAGCCCCGCTGACCTGGCTCACCTTTATCCTGGTGCCGCTATTCATGGCAGCCATCGTATTTCTCAAAAAACACTTCAGGAGAGCGGCCGGCATCATTGTAATCATTGGCGCCTGCTATCCGGTGCTCATGCTCATCGGGCAGATATTTGGAGGTTAAAGTGAAACCAAAGCTTATCAGTCTAGGCTACGCCGTACCTGAGAACTCTTATACCCAAAGCGAGCTATTTGACCTTCTTGGCTACAAGTCGCCGAGAACAAGAAGGATCTTTGAAAACAGCGGGATAGAGCGGCGGCACCTCTGGACCAACCCGGTCGGCAAGTCCTGGCAGGATCTGGCTCAGGAGTATCAAAAGGCTGCCGTTGAGCTGTCAAAGAGGGCGATAATCGACTGCCTTGACGGACGGCCCCTGGACAGCTTCGGCTGCCTGATCTTCTCCAGCTGCACCGGTTACACCTGCCCGGGCATAAGCCACCACCTGGCCAGAGAGCTTAATCTACCTGACAACCTTATCCACGCTAACCTCCTGGGAATGGGCTGCGAGGCTTCAAGCCCGGCGCTGTCCAGGGCGGTGGACTACGTCGTGGCCAATGACAAGCCGGCGCTGCTGGTCTCGTGTGAGCCGTGTTCCTGCGCCTATTTCCCGGCTCCGGAGAGCGACCTCGAGAATACGGTGGCCAACTGCCTATTCGGCGATGCGGCAGCGGCTATCCTGGTGGGATGGGACGATATCCCCTACCACCCAGAGATCTACGACCTCCAGAGCTACTTCGATAAGGACTACATGGACTACCTGGGATTTGAGTGGGTCGAGGGAAGGCTGAAGTGCGTGCTGCACCGGGACGTCCCCCGGGCGTCAAGTATGCTGGTTCACGAGGCGGTAGGCAGGATGCTAGCAAAGCACGGGCTCTCGGTTGGTGATATCGACCACTGGGCGGTGCACCCTGGAGGAATGCGGGTAATCGAGGAGATCCAGAAAGGGCTCGGCTTGGACAAGGAAAAGCTCAGCTCATCGTACCAGGTATTGCGCGAGGTAGGCAACGTGAGCTCGGCTACTGTTATAGTAATGGGCAAGCAACTGAACCGCGTACATCCGCCGGCCTGGGGGCTGGGTGTCACGATGGGCGCCGGGTTTGAAGTGGGTACTTGCCTGCTGAGGTGGGGGTAGTGGCATTACTGGTTACCGGCGGCTCAGGTTTCCTCGGCAAAGCCCTTACCAGAAATTTTCTTGAGAAAAGCCGCCGTGTTTACTCCCTGTCGAGACATCCCCCGGCGCTGGCGGAAAACCTGATTCCCCTTGAGGGCGATATCCTGCTGCCCAACCTGGGTCTTGAAAAGACACCTAAGGACATTGACGCCGTCATCCACTCGGCGGCATTACTGAGCTTTAAGCCAGGCGACAAGGACAGGCTTTATGCAACGAACTATCGCGGTACCGAGAACGTCGTAAAGTGGATGGGGAAGCACGGCATCAGGCGGCTTTACCATGTCTCCACGGCATACCTCTTCGGCCAGAACCATTATGAAACCAGCAAGCAGATGGCGGAGGATATCATACTTAGGCAGGCTGAAATCAAGGCCACTATTCTGAGGCCCGGCATCATTATCGGGGACAGCCGCGTCGAGGGGCTGCCGCCGGTGTCCGGATTCTACCTGGGCATAAAGGCGCTTGATCAGGCCAGGCGCTGGTTTGAGAGAGGGGCGAAACTCCCACCGCTCACATTCAAAATAAGGGTCGCCGGCAACCCCCGGGGCAGGCTGAACCTGATACCTATTGATATCGTAGCCTGGAATATTGTTAAGCTGATGGAGCAGGACGCAGCGGGGATATACTACCTTACCCATCCGAACCCGCCGACGATTAAAGACCTGGAACGGCCGATATCCCTGGCCACCGGGGCCGACGTCAAGTTTTTACCGGATTTCACCCCGAACGTCGGCGACCAGCTGGTGGCCAGACTGACAACCGAACTCTCGCCATATCTGGGCGGGCATGACCTGCCTTCCGATATCAAATGCCGGCGTCTGACTGGCAATTTCCTGCGGAGGACGGCGGGGGCTTTCCTGAATAAAGCTTGACAGAAACAGGGTGCCGCACTACACTTATTAAAAGACGGGGCAAGCCTTTTGCTTGCTCCGTTATTTCTTTTTAGGGAGGGCGCCATGGTTATGGAGAGAGGCAGGGGCATCCTGGCAGATGTCGAGAACAAACTCGGTCTACCCCCTCTTTCCCGGGTTGCTGAGACGCTGGGTAAATTCCCCGATGCCAAACAGCTTCGCCTGATCAAAGAGGTTCTTGTGGCCGCCGAGACGATTTCCCGGGACGCCCCGGAGCTCGACAAGGTAGTGACGCTCATCCAGGAAATCAACTCTATGCCTATCGAAAAGCTGGAGAAGCTGGAGAAGCTACTCAAGCGCATCGAGAAAATCATGAAGAACGCCCCGCAGGACCTGCTACAGTTTCTGGCAACTTTGAAGGAATGAAATGGTTAATCCCGCGGCGCTATTGCTGGTCGGCATAACAACCGGTATCGGGGGAGCTGTTTCTTACGCCGCTTTTGATTATGCCCAGAAAGCTACCTCTAACGGAAGGAGTCTGTCAATGAGAACGGAAACAGAACGCAAATTAGCTCACGAGAGGATATTCGGTAAGGGCTCAACTCCGCCCCTGGAAAGGCTGGGGATGGGGCAGACGGCAAATGATCTCATACCTATGCCGCCAGAGGAGGGGCCTCCCCTACCCCGCGCGCTCAACTTGAAGTGGCCCTGGAAGAAGTGATGGAGGTAAGCCTTGAAGCGCTATATCGCCTCGGATTTCCACAACGGGAACGATGCCTCCGACTACGACCGCGTCATGGGCTTCCTTGATTTGGTTGAGGACGATGCGGACGAGTTTGTAATCGTCGGCGACTGGGGAGAACTCCTGTGGTCGAACATGAACATACTCGCTACCGTGGCGCCATACCGGCACATCACCCAGAAGATTAGAGATATCGCCTCCAAAAAGCCCACCAGGATGGTCATAGGCAACCACGATTGGAACATCGGCCTCTTTGGCTCACTAATCGAGCCCATAGAAGTAGTACAACCTTTTGCCGAAGACGGGGTTTATTTCTGCCACGGCCATGAGTTCGACTGGGAGAGTTTCATCCTCGGCACACCGGTCGACCCCATCTGGTGGAGCGTCAATGTCTCTTTTTTCACGCTTCCGCTGGGGCTGGGTTACTTCCTCTTGAACAAGATTCTCGGTACCGAGGAGGATGCCTACCACAAGGGTATTGAAATCATTCACGAAAGGGCCAGCAGGTACGCCCTTGAAAATGGTCACCACACCGTCGTGTTTGGCCACACGCATCTCCCGATAATCGAGGAGCGGAACGGCGTCAACCTCTGCAACACGGGAGACCAGGTCGACAGCTACAGCTACCTGGTTCAGGAAAACGGCGTGATAGAGTTGAGGGGTTTCTCATGATACTGCTAAAGGAATCAGACAGCCCCAAGAGCCTCGGCGAAAAGGCCGCCGAGTATCTGGCCAGGCCTCCCCAGCCGATACTGCGCTTCTACGGCGACTTCAGCACCGACGTCTCCGACAGCAAGAGGCATCTTCTCTTTGCGGTGAGGAACGGCCTGCCGCTGCCGCTTCTCTACGGAATATATGTTAAGGCGAAGTATGACTCCGCTGCCGACTATATCGAGAAGACGGACCACATCGGCCCGTTCAGCACAGATGACTGGAGGCTGACGCTCGAAAGGGTAGAGCCGACAGCGATAGAAATACTGGTGGGGTTGCTCCCCTTCGAGATTACTACCGATAAGGCGGAGGTAGCGATATGACGAGTAAAGCAATAATAAGCCCCGAACTCAAGGCGAAGGGCATAACCGGTCTCAGGGTAGCCGAGGTCTTGCTCAAACCGAACAGCCCCGAGAAGGGGCCGCCTGTCCCTGACTCATGGGATCTCAGCTGGCCGGGCTTTTTCAGTCGAGGGATAAAGCGCCTGATTGAGGAACCGCCCTGGGTGACCATCCCCAAGCACGGGCTGGTAGCGGAACTGAAGAAGGAGTTCGAGGTGGTGACCGGCCAGAAAATCACCTAAGGAGACTGATCATGGCAGAGATAGTACAACTGTCTGAGGGAGAAGGGCTGCTCTTCACTCTGACGGACATAAGCTATTCGCCGGTGTCCCCGAGGATGAACGAGCCCTTCATCGTGAAGGGTAAGGTCAACCTGCTGAAGATCCCCTTCGTCGGCCCTATCTGGGTGATAGCCACCGCCACCTACCCCGAGACCTGGTGGGAGGAGATAATACCCATCTGGGGCTCTCCCGAGGTGAGGGCGACCGATATCGCTCTGGGCGGCGACTTCGAGATAACCTTCGCCAAGGGCTTCCAGAGGGAGGGGGAGTTTTCACTGAGCGTCCGGGTATATGCCGGTCCTACCATACCTATTGATTCAGTTGTATTGCCGCCGGCACCGGCGGTGGCTACAGCTGAAACCACCTTCATAGTCGCCGGTGAGGTACCGCCGCAGGAAGAGCTGTTCCAAGATTTCAACATTGTCTCCTACAGCAAGAACGGTGGTACCCCGGTCACGCCACCGGGTGTTTTGGAGCTGGACATCGGCGACCGCTGCCGTGTTAACCTCGTTTACAGCCACAAGGGACCAGCGGTATCCGGGAAGTTCCATGCTGCTATCGGTAACTACGGCACCTTCGGTTTCGACGAGATCCTTTTCAAGGAGCAGAGCTTCTCCGTGCCTCAGTCCGACGACTGGGAAACCTATGAGCAGTCCATTGATATTATCATCACCTCGGCCATCTCTCCGGGGAGCGGCTATGACCTCTACTGCAAGATTATGGGAATCACCGGTGGCGATGTTTTGACCGAGTACCTGCAGAATGTCGTAACCATCGTCGGTGCCGGCGAGCCGCAACTCAGTGACCTGCAGGTAGTTGATTACGACTCCCCGGTAGAGGCGGGGGGCAGCTGCAGGGTAAAGGTGCGCTTCACCTACCAGGGGCCGGCGGTCAGCCAGACCCTATACGCTGCTATCGGCAACTACGGCACCTTCGGCTTCGACGAGATACTAAAAGGCTTGAAGACCATCAGTATACCGGAATCGCAGACACCGACTGAATACGAGGGTGAGGTATCTATCTCCATCACCTCCGCCATTGACCCCGCCGAGAGTCCGTATGACCTTTATGCGAAGGTCGGCGGAATTATCAGCCCGGTTCTCAAGAGCGTAATCTACGTCACCGGCGCCCCTGCGGAAGAGGAGTTCAGGAACCTAGAGATTACATCCTACGATTCTCCGCTTGAGGTGGGGGACAAGTGCAGGGTCAGGGTTGAGTTTGACTACCGGGGGCCAGCGGTCAGCAAGACCTTCTACGCGGCCATCGGCAACTACGGTACCTTCGGCTTCGATGAGATACTCAAGAATTCAAAGACAATATCGATATCTAAAACTGATTCCTGGCAGACATACAGCGCCTACGTCGACATCTCCATCACCTCCGCTTTAGACCCTGATGACAGCCCCTACGATCTCTACGCCAAGATCAACGGTGTAACGCCGGCGGTGATCAGCCCAGTCCTTGAGAGCGTCATTACGGTAGTAGCCGCAATTCCGAATCCGGAGATAAGGAATTTCAAAATATCATCCTATGACAGCCAGGTCCAGATCGGCGATTACTGCCAGGTCAAGTGCTCATTCGAGTATCAAGGCCCGGCCAAATCCGGCACCCTCCGGGCGGCCATCGGTAATGCCGGAACTTTCGGCTTCGACGAGATAGTCTACGATACCGAGAGCATTTCCGTTCCGGAAACAACGAGCTGGAAGGCCTACACCGCCACGGCGCGGATATACATATCTACGGCCATAAGCGCCGGCATCTATGACCTCTACGCCAAGGTTACCGGGGCTTTGCCCGATGTGATTACCCCGACCAAATATAATGTCATCACAGTAACCAAAGTAACGGTAAGCTTCAAAATGACCATCTGGGGTATCCCCAGTGACTTCGGTTCATATGACTACTGGTCGTGCTACTATTACGACCCTGGAATTGGTGGTTTCGTCAGCGACTATAAGTGGTACTCTCCGAGCAGCAAGATATCTTTTAGCAACGTAAAATCTGGCGGCTACCTTGCAGTTATCCTCGCCAGGGGTTCTGTGGCCTCAGACTACTATTACAGCCCTAGTTTTACGGCTGTTGACGGGGGAATATACCAATATGACCTACAACTGAACAGAATAAGTAAGATTGGCTAACGAAGATGAGCAGTAAAGAGGAGTGGCAGAAGTATCAGGAGGCGCTGCGCCGTGGCGACAGTGAAGCTGCAGCCGAGGCATTCCGGAGATACCAGGAAGCCAAGAGGCGGGAGGGCAAGGGCGGCTCCAAGCCCACCCTGGTGAACCTCAGCACTAAAGCCAGGCCCTATCCCAACGCCGTACCGGTGGACCAGATACCCGACGAGCTGGAGAAAAACCCGGAGTTCTTCGAACTGATGAGAAGGGTCGCGGCGAAGGAGAAGTAGATGCCGGATGATTTTGAAAAGAAATTTACCGAATTGGTCAACATACTGGCACCACCGCTACCTGAAGAAGTCGGCGGCGTTAAGCTTCGTGCCAAAATAAATGAGACTCTAGCTCCAGTACTTTTTAAGAAATGGCTGCCGCCTATGCCTGCGGCCCTAGCTAAATTCTTAAAAGAAAGAAGTCAGTAATGCCAGCAACGCTCTGCATGGCCGACTTTGATTTGCCCACCAGGAGCGCCTCGGGGTTCCTGCTGAGGTATATTGTACCCCGGCTGGGGCCAGCTCCCCTCTACGGGATGCTGGACCGCAGGCTGCCCTTTCAACTATCTGCTCCCCAGTCCGACGTAATCATCGGCATGGGCCACGGCGAAGCAGACGCCTTTACCGGCCAGAATGAAGCCCTGCTCCTCAAGGTCGGCCAGTACGACCCGAGAGAGGTAGAGGGCAAAGTGATAAAACTACTTTCGTGCCAGACCGGTATCGAGCTCGGCCCTGATCTTGTTGCCAATGGCTGTGTTGCCTACCTCGGCTACACCGACGACTACCTATGGGTATGCGACGAAGAATTAGTCTTAACTCCCTGGTCGGACAAGATGGCTGCCGCCTGCCTGATGCCGGTGGTTAATTCAATAAACGCTTTGCTTGACGGCAGAACAGCGAAGGAAGCTCACGAGATCGAGCTTGAGGGGTACCGGCAGAACGCCGAGGTGGAGGAGGACGATCTGATAAAGTCCTGCATTGAGTTCAACAGGGATAACGCTACCCTGCTCGGCGATGATAGCGCAAAGATAAGGCGAAGGTTTAGTATAATATTGCCGATACCGCCGCCGCCTATTATTCTCCCGATCGCTGGCTCAATTTTAAGTTGAAGGAAAAAGGAAAGGAGGGGATGATTATCGCGAAAAACACTTGACAAATCCACCTTTTTACCCCAGAATTACAACATAAAGCTGGGTAGTTGCTGAGACGTAGGAGTTTTGGCTACCCAGCTTTTGCTTTACGGTAGCAACTACCCAGAGGAAACGGGGCAAGCAACCTTCGCTGAAAGGTTAGAGCGCTTGCCCCGTTCCCTTTTGGCGAGGGTTGCGCCCCACAGAAGGAGGTAGACAGATGAAACTTCCTGGAGATAAGCCACATATGATGGTCGATAGTATTGCCGAAGGCCTTATCGGTGGTGTTAACGGCTTCGGCAACGCGGCAGTCAACGCGATCAAGGGCGTAGGCAAGGCGGTAATGGGCGGGCTGGACAAACCGTTCGCTGCTGTCGCCGCGGGGAGGGAAGGCCCCCACCGCATAGCTGACCGCCTTGCTGATGGTGCTGTCGATAGCGTCACCAACTTCGCCAGCAACGGGGTCATTGGCAGCATTAAGATAGTTGGCAAGGGCGTCATGAGTGCCCTTGACCAACCGCTGGAGCAACTAAAGAAATAGGAGGCTCTGAGCTATGGTAATAAAGAATCCGACACAGTTTCTCATCCAGGCAATCAAACTCCCGGCGGCGATAGAAGACAAGCTGCCCGAGGGGGCGCCGAAGCTTTCAACGTCCCTGACCGAGGTGGCGAACAAACTCCCGGTGTTGCCCGACTTCCCCATGGAAATCCCCGACCTTCCCGCGGTGCCCGAGCTGCCTGAGGGACCAGCCGGGCTGAGGGGACTCAGGCGCACGTATGTCACCAGGGCCGATATGGTGCCGGTAACCACCACATCGGCACGGATGCGGGAAATTATACCTTCACCTGCCGTTGGAGTACTCCCAGAAGTAAGAACAAGGAGGGGTTTATAACATGAACAACACATCAGTTGCTGAAACACTAAAAGCCGCTGGTCTCTATAAAGAGACAGGACGGATTCAGGAGGAGATGCTCATATCTATTCTCCCCAACGGGGAGAGTAAGGAGCATAAGATGTCGGAGATTAACTACTTGGACATCAAAATCTTCGCCGACGAGCTCGACATCGCCCTGAAGCTCCAGAACCCCTATGTCCAGTCGCTGTATGCCAAGAACGCAGTAAGCCTAGTAAGCCTAGTCAGGGGGGTTAATGTCGAGACCGCCTCTGGTTTTAAGGGCGCCGTCGGCGCAGGCAGACAACTGGATTGCCTCTTGCTAAGGGCTGAGCAGTTCCAAGACCCGGACATATTCCCTATCGTTCCTACCTACAGGACAAGCTGGATAAGGAACATTACTGCTGCTATGGCGGCCGCAGGCCCGACCAACTTCATTGAAGATGACACGGCTGGCGTGGCAGCCGGCACAGAGCTCGCAATGGCTGTCGATGAGGGGTTTGCCCTTGTCGGCTTTGTCGACCCGGCAGCGGCACTGTGTGTGGATGCTGTCCAGATTGACTACCTGGCGCAGGCGTATAACATCCAGAACCTCGACTTCGAACTGACAGATCCCTTTGCCGGCAGCCCCATCTGCGAACTCAAGCAGCCGCTGTTCATCTACCCTAGAGAATCAGCCCGGGTTAGAGTCAAATATTACCGGGCCGGCCAAGACGAATTAAGACCGATTGGGCTGTGGGTAAAAATGAGCTCAAGCCTGAGAGCATTGCTTACTAGCTAAAGATTTAATAACGCAGTTCCCAGTTTTCCAGCGCCGAAATATTACATCGGTGCTGTGCCAGCACTTTTTGTGCTGAGACCTAACGAAGGAGATTAGAGACATGGGAGCAATATTTAGATGGATTAGAGAGCTATTTCTGGCCGAGGTTAGCGGCACACTCGGTAAAAGGGTAAACAGAGCCGCGGCTCTTATCCCGCAGACTGCCACTGAAGCCCTTTTTAATGTTGTTGGGGGTAATGTCCTGATAACATCGATAATCGGCGAGGTGACAGTATTAATTGGAAACGTAGCGAATACTCTTCAGCTACAAATCAATCCAACTGCTGGTGCCGCTGTAGTTCTGGATGATGGAACTTATGATCCGGACTCTAATCCTGTTGGCACCCTGGTTGCCCCTACAGGTAATCCTGCTGATATTTTACAGGCAGGCCTTGCCATAGCTGGTGGATTAGCCGGCGGCTTGCTTGCAACCGGGATTAATACTCACGGCTGGATTGCCCCGCCGGGAGCTATTGAGTTGATTACCACTGCCGATAGCGTTACCGGTCAAATGAAATGGCAATGCCATTATGTTCCCCTGGATGCCGGCGCAGTTGTACAGCCTGCCTAAATAGCAGAATAGTGAAAAGCCGTGGGCGAGTTTCAGCCCTCGCCCACAGAAACTAAACTTACTCTCCTTGGCGAGAGGAGAGAAAAGGAGGTAAGTTATGCTAAGGTATTTACCTACCCCACTGGCTACCGTATCACCCGGCCAGCCAAAGCTCCTACAGGATGGGTTCTTTGTCAGGTTCACCGACGTGTGGCCTCAAACATTGCCCCACGTAAAGGGTAAGTCCTTCCAGATCGAGAGGACAAACGAAGTACCCTACGACCTAAGCTACCTCATCCCTGCTGGCGATTATCGTGATGTAGACCTCTCAAATGCAACCGACGGCGAGAATATCTACCCTGAGAACACCAGGACCCTTTATGAAGTAGCACTCGGCTTCAAGCCGGGCAACTACCTGGTCCACTTCTATATTCCGGCTGGTGAGTATGTCCATCGGCTTGAACAGAGAGGGATGGTACCCAACGTTGTCTCACCTACCCTGCGCTATCTCGGCGCCAGCAAACCAGAAGACAGCCCCTATGATGATAAGAGAATCTTTATGTACTTCGTAAAAGACCTGGAGCCTCTTATCCTCAGAACCTTTGTTGACACCGGGATGCCGCCTGCCGTTGGTGGGGCCGACCATGAGAAGTGTATTTTCGGCTTAACCGTCAACAAGTGTTATCTAAAAGAGGTATCGCTGACACCAGAGCAGCGGGGTAAAGCAAAAAAGATCCCATACTATACTGAGCTTCGATGGTAAAGCTGATATAAAGTAAGGAGGTAGAAATGCCCGGTTTATCATTAGCCATGGCAGCCAGCCCAACGGTATTTGCCACCGAGAAGAGGAACGCCAAGCTGAAGCCCACTCTCATTATGATAGATAATGTCCTTGGTGCCCAAGATGCGATTATCACAGTGCAGGACCGGTTTACGCCATCTGTTACCAATGGAGTTCCGGTCCCGGCGGTGCAAACCCCGACGCGCCTGAGCATAAACGTGTCTATGAACGCCTGTGTTTCCATCCGAGACGAGCTCAAGGACATCGAGATTCTTGGGCAGATGGAGCTAACTATTGCAACACCTGATCCTAACTGCATTGCGTCTGTAGCTTATCATCCTAATTAGCTCTAAGGGGAGGCATTATGGTATATCCAAAATACAGGCTCCCCTTTGAGGAGCTGACTACTATTGACGAGCGGGTGGACTACGTTCACAACCAGCTCGCCGCTGTTCAGCTTGCCCTGGATCGACTGTTGGAAAAGGAGGGCATGCCACCTATGGCTGTAATTACAAGAGACGTCAACTTAAGAGTACTTCTCGATCCCAACTCAGGTACCAGGGTTTTCAAGCCCTCTCCACTGACCGGAAGAATAGTCCAGCTGATACCACACTGGCCGGACGGTTGCAACGCCCTCGTGGACGTTGCCGTCGGCCACGGAGATACCTGGATTTATCCTCACTTAGTAGATACATTCGTTGCCCTTAATGACGCCACCCCGGTGCTCACTGTTGATGAGCCTGTTGAGAAAGGCGAGGAAATCTGGATGATAGTCAGGAATACAGACGGGGGAAATGTTCATGCGATAACCGTTACCGCAACCCTTATAGGAGTCGAGTGATGGCCGAAATATTCCCTGTTGAGACAAGAGGCATAGGTAAGCCTGACTACTCAAGAGAAGTATCATCTGCAAAAGAGAGAAGAGGGCTCAGTTTAACCTATCCGCAAACCCTCAAGATATTTGCCCTAGTTTTTGCGCCATCACCTGCAGGGGCACATACCGGGGTAGCCAATCCCACCGTTATGACAGATGCGCTCGCCGCCTTTGTCACCAACGAGCTGGTAGGGCTAATCATAGTAAATGTCACCGATGGAAGCTCCGGCATCATCACCACTAATACAGTGACCACGATTACCGTAGCTGCCCTCGCTGGAGGTATTACCAACCAGTGGAATTTGGGTGACATCTATAGTGTAGGTGGAACATTCCCTCAAATAGTATCGCCTCTAGCACCAGGCGAAATGATTCATATGATTGATAACGAGACTGGCCTGTCATTACCTTTTACCATTCCTGAAGGCTATACTTTGACACTCATCGCTGCCGCTTCGGCACTAAGCGAAGATGTGTTTAATAGGAATTATATTGATTCAGCCTTCCTCGGGAGTAGTTTTATATCAGGTGGCCAGCCATATTATGAAAATAAAATCATAGGTATTACTACCGCAACATTAGACCCCACAGGGGCTACTACTCACCTTGCTGATATAACCATAACCAACAAGGGGGGAGGTAACCTCTTGGGAAGCTGTGATGCTGTTTGTATACTAGAGGAGGTAGGTTCGCCAGCCCTACCATTAGTGAAAACCGTGAAATGTAAGTGGTGCGGATATAAGCATCAGGTTCCAAACGAGACAACCCGGATAATTTGCCCGAAATGTGGCAAGCTATTCATCGTTTATGACCTATCAAAGCTGCGAAAGACACCATAGTTCCAAGAGGAAACATAAAGGGGTTAATTATGCTTGAAAGTGTGGTAAGAAGGTTACTTCGAGCTGTCTTCGGCGGCGGCTCTGATATATCTGCCGCCAATCCCCTGCCAGTAACCAGCGGGGCAGCTTTGGAGCAGGGCGTTGCCACCGGCGGAGGCCTCACAACTTTAGAGGACAATACCAAAGGGTGGCAAGTCGATATATGGGCACATAGTATTGTCGCGGTTGAGATTGGTGGCATTGAGTACCACCGGGAGATAGACAGTAACACCGCCGATACTTTGGATTTTACTACCCATCCGCTTCCCGTGCCGGTCGTAGCCGGATGCCCTTATACCATAAGAGGTGTGGAGCCTGCCGGGTATGTTGAGGATTCCGATACTGGCACCACCACCAATGCCTGGGCAGACGCCCTGGACTGGGATACCAGGGAGATGAGCGACAAGACGATCCTCTTGACCAATACCGACGCCGTCAACAGCCTCAATTACAGGGTCTACACTAGGGCTTACTACACCGGGCAGGACTTCCCTGAAGTGGCGGCAGCCACACTGGCGCCAGCAGCACAGGCGAGAATTGCCCTTAATAACCAGTATGCCCGAGTTATCGTCCAGGTAATTGACACTGCCCCCCCGGCACACGCTACTTATCAGATAGACTCAACAGGAAGGAAATTCTAAACTGTGTACCAAGATTTCAGGGCGCTTGACCCCTCCAAATACCTGGACGAGGTTTCCCCAGGACGGACAGCTACCGTTGTTGTCGCCGCTTTAGGCTCCTCTTTGCAAGCCAAAGCCCAGGCCGACTTTGTTTGCGACGGTGTCAATGACCATGTGGAAATCCAGGCAGCCCTTGACGCCCTGCCGGCAACCGGCGGGGAGGTCCGCCTTCTGGAGGGCACCTTTCATATTGAGGCCGCCATCAACCTCGACTCCAACCAGACCATCAGGGGGTGCGGTAGAAACACCATCCTGGTTACTGCCACCGCCAACGTGAATTTCATCAGTGCCGTTGGCGGTGCCGGCACCGAGAAAACCGGGATAGTCGTTGCCGACCTTCAAATAGATGGGGGTGCCATTAGTGACGTCGGCATTTACTTCGGATATGTGGACTACTCCATTATCCAGAACGTCTACTCAAGAAGAAACGATGATCATGGCATCATATTGGAGAACTCGGACTTCAATACTATCTCAGGCAATACCTGTCAGGAGAACACGGGGGGATCTGAAGATGGTATACGCCTCCACGAAAGCAACAACAACACCATTATCGGCAATACCTGCCAGGGAAATGGCTACGGTATACGCCTCCGTGACTCGAACAGCAATAATACTGTCACAGGTAATACCTGCATCGGGAACACAGATGGTATACAGCTCTATGGTTCGAGCGATAACACAATTACAGGCAATACCTGTCAGGGGAACGGCGCAGTAGGTATCAACCTCACTGCTTCAAGTGACAACAACACCGTCACAGGTAACACCTGCAACGGAAATTCTAGCCACGGAATCCCTATCACTGACTCCGACAACAATACCATCTCAGGTAATACCTTTCAGGGGAATTATAATGGAATTTACCTCACAACCGGCAGCATCAGCAATACCATCTCAGGTAACACTTGCCCGGGGAACACTCGGCGTGGAATTCACCTCTATAACTCGTGTGACAACAATCTCATCTCGGAGAACAGCTGTCAGGATAATGGCTGGGACGGAATCTACCTCAAGAACTGCGACGGCAATACTATCACTGGTAATATTTGTCAGGGGAACGGCCTGCATGGAATTGGCATAGAGGATTGTAATAACGGAGCTATCATTGGCAACACCTGCACTGAGAACTCTCAAGATGCCGATAATACCTATGATGACATCTATCTGGAGGAGTCGGATTATAATGATATTCAATCCAACACCTGCCGTGCTGGAGCTCAGGCAAACAAGCCCAGGTATGGGATCAACATAAGCGACGCCGCTAGTGATGAGAACCTGGTCATCGACAACGATCTCTATAATGACGGATTCAGCACAGCCCCATTCAATGATGTTGGGACAGGGACTAAGTTAAATGTCTATGTTGTCCCTTTTGTAGACGGCACAGACCCGCAGGACAGCGGTTTCTTAATAAATGCTGCCGCTGAAATGGCTCGGACATGGCTCAGGCTACCTGATAAGGTGGTGCAGGTAGTAAGGATGAAGGTGTATGCTCGCACGGCTCAAGGTTTCAACGTACCACCAATGACCGCAGATTTTGTTATCTATGGAGCCGTTGACAATGAACCTTACAATACCCATAACGGTTCAGTGGCGAACAAGACAACTGCCCCCGCTAGGGCTCCTGATGACATAATCTTTTGGCTGCTAACGGAAGCTGGGATACTAGCCCTACAGGGTGGGGATAGCGTAGAGGTAAAGGTGTTGTATTGCGTTACTAACGTCGCAACCAACGCCTACTTCAGGACGGTTGAGATTGAGTATGTCTGAGGTAATGAAATGGATTTACACCTTGGTCGCCCAGCACTGGTTCCGCAAGAAGACACCTGAATAGGGAGAATAAAATGGGAGATGAGCTTTCAGAAAAGTGGGCACCAATGCCACCAGACAAAGGGCCTCCCCTGCCACAGTTCTTGAATATTCTCTGGCCGTGGTATAAGGGTGAAGAGGAACCTGAGGAGCCGCCATCGGCCGGGGCATATGAATGCCCCTACTGCGATGATAGCTTTGGCAGCATTGCTGAGTTGATTGGCCATGTAGCAGAGGCTCACCCTGACAAACCACCGATAGGGGAGATTGACATACAATGGGAGTAAAGATAGCCAGGATGGCTAAAGTGCCAGTTGGTATAGCCCACCCGGTAATCGCCTTACCTCGGGTAGTGGCAAAACGGCCAGTGTTTACCTCCCTGCAAATACCGACCTACCCTGTCCCACCGCCGGCCGGAGCTGAGAACCTTGGCAAGATAAGCTGGGACCTGCCCGAGATGGTAAAGTATACCCCTGATGCCGAGGTATCTGCCTATGTCGAGATGATCAACCCCTCGGATGAGCAACGACTGTACTGCATAAGCTACTACTTCCTCAGCCCGGATGGAATCGTAGCCAGCGAGGACATATTGAGCTTTATGGCCGATTCCCAGCAGTTTCAGGCCTTCTACCTCCCGGCGCAGGGGGTTGAGCCAGCCTTCACCACGGTGTCATTCAGTGTATCAGAATACGACTACACCTTCGGGCTAAGGATGCTCCTCCTGGAGCTGGTTGATGGTACAGGGAAAGTGATCCAGGAAACCAGCCGGGTCGAGGTTATGCTTGCCTCGGAAGAAACCTACAGGGAGCACTATGGGACCAAATTTGAGGATTTCTTGCCAATGCCACCCAACGAGGGACCGCCACTGCCGAGGCTACTCGGCATGTACTGGCCCTGGTATAAAAAATTAGAATGAGGAGGTAGGGAGATGAATCTAAGCAAAGCGAACGGAGAGGATGGGCACATCGAAGTAAGGGAGCTGGTGATGGAAGACCCCGATTTTGAGTCAGAAACATCCCATGTCGCCCACGCCCTATTCCACAACCCCAAGACATCTTCATTTGATTATGAGTCTGAGCTGTATCTGGGGAAGACGATAGGCAACAAAGTCGTCACATCGGGAGTGAAGGCCTTCAGTCTACCAGCCGGAGGCTCGAAAACAGTGGACTTCTCGGTGAACATGCCTCAGCTGACCATCCCCGATGACAGCTTCCATGTCTACCTCGAGATTAAGCACCTCGGTACCCTGTTGATAACCTTTATCGGCACCGAGGATGTAGGTGTATTCGTCACACCGGCCGTAGAAGTCACAGATATTACTTGGGACTAACCCCGCGAAAGGAGTGCTATGCCTCAATTTGAGCCGGGTGGCGTCCATGGGGCCACGATAACCTTCTCCAACCCGAAGTCGGTGGGGTTCGACTTCGAGGCCATCCTCTGCATGGGGGAGGGCTGGGAGGAGAAGGCATCGGCCTCGTTCCACCTTGACGCCGGGCAGTCTAAGCCCATGACGTTCCAGGTGACCATGCCCAGCACTGAGGGGACGTATCCCGTCTACATCAAGGTCAACTCCGGGGGGGTCGTTATTGCCACCTTCGTCGGCACAGAGGACATAGTAATCGCCTCGACCGCCCTGGTTGGTCTTGAAATTACAGGCATAAATGTCAGCCCGACCACCCTAACGGCCGCTCGGCATGAATACGAGACTAGCCTTGGCCTCGGCTATTGGGGAGACACGTTTACCATCAGTATCACCTTTGCCAACCCCTTTAATTCCGATGTCTGGGTTAAGCCGGACTATGCCTTTGGGAAACTGGCCGGGGGGGAGTTCGGGTTTCTCGAAGGTGAATTACAGGGCTTCAATGCGGAGGAACTCCTCTATTTTCGGTTGCTTTTGCAATCATCGGCCATCGAGGGCGATTATTCACATGCCACCAGCTGGCAAAAACCCTACGATGCAAGGGGGCAAAATACTCTCAGTAACATGGCATTCGTCTACGACCCTGACGGTGTCCCAAGAGCGGGTGATGAGCGCTGGATAAGAATTCCAGCCGGCGGATCAATAACGACCGTGAAAGATGCGCACCTGAGTAGCGACCTGCAGGTTAAAGCCTTGCAGTGCACAACATGCGGGGAGATCATTACAGGAAGTGTAGAAGAACACTACGAAAGTAATCATCCCGGAGTCGAAATCACCTGTTGGTCATGGGGGGGGTTGAGCGGGTGCTATTTCACAGATGGTAGCGGCGAAGCCGTAACCACTGTTTATGTCCCGGCTGAAGGCGTTGCTGGGCTACATGACCTATGCGTGGTGGCTTGGAACGCCATCTACTTCGTCTACGACCCGGGGTGTGGTCAAACGAGAGTTGGTGGCCAGATTGTGACCCTAAACTGGAGGCTTGAGGAGCTGGTCCCAGTTGCCGCGGCGGTACCCGATGCGATCAATATAACAGGATAGTTTCAGAGGCAGGAGGCTCAGATGACAGCTAAAGAAATCCTCGATATAGTAAAAGGAGCGATCCGGCCCTATCTCGCCTTTATCTTCCCGACGGCAGTAGTAATAATCGGCGCTATAGTTGCATCCAGGCTTCTCCCTCCCGCCGTTGAGTTTATCGACAGGGATATAGCGCTGGTTATTATCGTAACCGTTCTAGCCGTCGTGAGCATCATTGTGACTGCGGCTACCAACATCATGGCTTTTTACTTCGGTGAGCGCGCAGGGAAGAAAAAGGAAGAAAAATAGTTAAGGAACACGCTGGTTCCCAGAGGTGAATATGGGAAATTCAAATAGCCTCTTCGATAGCATGGTGCGCGAGGCCATGGATGAAGTCGGCAAGAAGGGTCTCAAGGCCAGTGTTAAGGCGGTCACGCTGGCTGCCTTTGGGATGATGGCCGACAAGGTTAATTCGAGGATAAACCAACTGGTCAAACCGGCCTGGGTAATAGGGCTGTCGGTGGCCGCCGCAGCAGTATGGTGGATAATAAGTGAGATTATAGGGATAGGTTAAACCCACTCCGGACATAAAACGCCCCGCTGCACCTCTTCCAGCAGGGGGCTGTCAATGACGAAATCGCCCGGCAGCGGCGGTGTGCAAAGAGGCCCGAGTATATCACGCAGCTCGCCCCGGATGAAGACCACCTGAACCCCCTCGCTACAGACGTGCTGCTCGTTGCGGTGGTATTTCCCCGGTATCGGCATGCCGAACTTCTCGTGAAAGACCCTGGGGATTATGTGTAGCGGGATGCAGATAAAGTCGTACCGGGCCTTGTTGTCGCTGGCCAGGTCGATAGCGGCGAGCAGAACGTAAGGAATCCTCCTCCGATCATGCGCCGACTTCAGCCGCATCACCGCGACCTTCTCGCCGTATCTCTCGGAAAGCTGCCGCAGGCACACCCCCTGACTCGGGACACTCTCGAATATCATCGGCACCAGCAGTACCCTGACCTGCTGTTTACGAAAGATGTAGAGCCCCATCTCCCCCAGGTTGAGAAAAACGTGGTCATAGGGACCTATGCCCCACCGCTTTATTCTGGAAAAGCAATCGTCACGGTCGTTAACGTTCACCAGAACGTCGCATGGCTGGAGTTTGAACTGCTCTGTCACGTCTCTTCCTCGACATGTTTGAAGATAACCGGCCCGTAATTGAACGGCGGTTTTATACTCTTCACGATTTCGGCCATTTCGTCTGCGGTTAACTCAGGCGCCTCCGCCCCTACGAATATCTCCTTATCCTTAAAGTTCTTCTGTTCACAGTCACGGATAGCCTGAAGGAGTAGGCGGAGGTCCTCTTTAGTCAACTGTGTACTCTTGACTTGAAGATTAACTTTCATCTTTTTTATGTTACCTCCCCTTTAGTCAAAACCTGCCGCCTATGATACTTCGTGCCCGGAGATTGGCTTGCTCTATCTCCTTGATACGAGGTAGAGCCTCATCCATCGTGTTAAACCTGGTACGCCCATGCTCCATGTGAAGGCTGCCGGCGCAAATACCACACCACCGGTTAATACCCTGTGTGAAGGCCTGCTCACCCCGCCGCTCGGCTTCCTCGGCGGTCGTTTCCTGGTCATCCCAGGCGACGGCAATAACACAGTGCCGTTCAGGACACAACCATTGAGTTATCCAGATCATTTCTCAATTTCCCTCCAGTTCATACGGAAGTGGAGCCCTAACAATCACGTTGCCATCCTTATCTGTAATCCTGAGGAGACCTCCCGGAATAACTTCTTTCTTGACACCAGCTTCCTCCTCGGCTTTCTTCTTAAAAGCCACCAGCTGTTCATAGACCCCTTGGAGGCGTTGTTTTGTCTCCTGTTCTGCCGTGATTATTAAGGCGAGTAGAACCCCGGCCTCGAACGGATTTACTTTGATGGAATATTCTTTAAGTTCCATCATGTACCCTCACTCAGCATCTTCACCAGCCTTACCTCATTGGCCGCTTTCAGCTTCTCCAGCTCCTCCCTTGTTGCCTCAGATACGAGGATGGAGATATTGTCTGCGGTGCCCAAGACTTCGTTACCGGCCATTATCATCCGGGGGCCGAGGTCCACATTGACATTGGTCACCTTATCCCCCGGGCCCGTGATTTCATCACTCATTCTGGTTCACCCCCTTGGCAAAAATAACTTCCGCAGCGGCCACCACCTGCTCAACCTCCTGGGGAGTCGGCCGGTAGACTTCCATCCGGCGTTTAATTGTTTCCGGGAGACAATAGATAATCATGCCATGCTTGGAGTCCCAGATAGCAGCCCCTGTGTTTGCCACTGGAATCAAACGCTCCCGGTTCCATCTATCGGCCCATGCCCTGTTGGAGAAAGAACTCGGGGAGTGGGCAAAAACCGCCCTGGCCGCCTCCCGGCGCTCCACCCGGCCGACGCCGGCAATAAACCGCAGGAGATCCTTCTGCTCAGGGGTAAGCTCGGAGACAGCCTTCAAGATGCGGTCTACCTCCTGCTGCTGGTAGTCTTTAAGAATGAACTCCCGCGGCTCCAGGGTGTAGCTCGTCCCCTGCTGGGGTATTCTCCTGGCCACCTCGGCCGTGATGCGATTGATGTCAACGGCGGTGCCGTCCGAGGAAAGCCCCAGCAGTGCAAAACCCCTGCGCAGGGTATCAACCCCCTCCTGGACGCCGGCCAGCGCCTTGACTTGGCCCTCCAGGTCGGACACTCTATCCTTGGCCTGTTTTAGATTGGCCTCAAGCTCCTGGATCTCCCCCTCCCGGCGCTCCAGCTCCTCAAGTCGGGCTATGGCTTCAGGCGGAACCTTGCCCTGGCCGCCCCTGGCCATACTTTCCGCGGCTTCTCTAAGCACGTCGGCGATGTTTGACTTTTCCTTGAGCTGCTCTATCGCCTTCTCGGCGGCGGTCAGCTTCCCCTTCAAGACGGCAACCTCGGTGCGCTCCTCCGTTTTGTCCTTGAGCTTTTTCTCAACCAACTGGCGCAGGTCATCGATTGAGGCACGCTCAGACACCTCCACCCTCTCGATGGGGGCGAGCAAAGGGGTCTCGGCGCCATGCCGGGTGAGCCTCTGGCTGGTGATTGTCGACCGGAACGGCTCGGACGCCCACCCGTAGACAAAGAACTCGCCGGTGGCCAGGGACTTGAGAGAATCCGGCGGCACCGGCCTCATATAGTCTTTGACCGCATCGCGGTCCAGCTTCTCGGTGAGCTTGCCGAAGACCCTTATCCAGCACTGGGAGAGAGGCGTCTTATGCAACTCGGCCGGCCGCTGTGTTCCCAGGATGAGCTGCACCCCGAACTTTCTGCCCCCGGTGGCGATCCCCTTCACCAGGCCCACCCGGCGCATCACGTCGGCGCTCTTCTCCTGGGGACACTCCATCTGCGCCTCTTCCAGGAGCCAGATGGCCGGCCGTGCTTCGTTGACCTGAGCCTTCCAAAGCGCACGCAGGATTTTCTCCACCATCCGCCCGTAGACCTCCTCGTCGGTAAATACCTCTTTCAGGTTGAAATCGAGTATCTTACCCTGGCGGTATGCCTCAGCGTAGATATCGATGGCGTCCTCGACCAGGGGGAGATCGGCATTTTCCCCACCGACAACAATCACCCCGGGGAACTTCTCGGCGAAGGTCCAGTACTCGCCATGGGGGTCAATAAAGACCACCTGCAGGCCCTGCTCAATTGCCTGCTCAGCGATAAGAGCCATGGCCCAGCTCTTCCCCGAGCCGCTTTCACCGATGAAGGCAATCCTGAGCCCCTGTTTTTGAACCCGCCCGTCGCTGGTGTCAATCGTGAAATCTTCAGACAGTTTGAACCGCGGATAATCCGTCACCCCTCTCCTCCTTTCTACCTGGGGAGCGGTGTGCTTGACTGCATTGTACAGGGCGACTTCTCGAGAAAACCCCCAATCACCGATGTATTCGCTTCGCCACCCCCCAGGCTATATTGCCAGGCGCCGGCTGATCACGGCGACCGGTTCTTCGGCCTACCAAGAAACTCCCGCAGAATGGCAGCCACATAGCTAACACTATGCTTTGATTTCTCGGTTTGGCCGCCGGCCTCCCTGAAGGCCTGCCTGATATAATCCAGCGGCACGCCGCCGCCGGCGAGCAATTCATCCACCAGGTCCCTCATCTGCGCCAGCTCTTTCGCGGCCGGCTCGCGCGGAATATTTTTTCGGGGCTCTTTCGCCTTAACATGACCAAAGCAGTATCGGAATTGCTCTATCATCTGAGAAGAAATTTTATTTCTATCTGTGCAGAAACCAGTTGGTGAGGGCGAGGGTTTCTCACCTGAGGCAGAATTATTGCTCACCTGAGCAGTGTCCGAGGTCTCAGGTGAATTTCCTATTCCTATTCTGTTTCCTTTTCTTATTCTTTTAGGAGTTGGTAAGAACCCTTTAGGCTCTTGCTCACCTGAGGCAGAATTATTGCTCACCTGAGCAGTGTCCGAGGTCTCAGGTGAGACAGGCCAGTTAAGGGTCACTACTTCTGTTGCGCTTTTTTTATAACGAAGATGGTCCTGCCAGCCGTCCGGGGGTGCGTAGTCTGACGGCCAGGCCCACTGTAGCCTATGTACTTCCCACCAGTCGAGCATCTGGATGGTGGGGCCTTTCGTAGAGTCGTAGCGCAGGATAAGTTTCTGCGCCGCCAGCTCCTCAAGCAGCAGGGGGACTTCGGCCTTGGTGATGTGGTCAACATTGGGGCAGCAGGTGTATTTGATTTCCTCGGGGTCGCCGCAGATCCGGCCCTGGTCGTCGCCGTTTGCCCATATAAGAGGGTATAAGGCAATAGCCTTAACCGACAGCCGGGCATAACGGCGGTCGGTCGAGTAAAACTGGGGGAATACTCTCCCCCGGGCGGTAGTTCGCCTCATTTCTTACTCCCCGAGATTCGTTAGCTTTGTGGCTAGCCAGCGTAGAAACCGGTACGCCCACCTTCTATTAATGCCGTACATGGTGAAGCCGGATATCCTTGTCACTGTCTCATTGATGGTCACAGGGTTCTTCGTCTCGTTCAAGCATGGCTGCCCTCTTTCTTAAGGTTGTCGGGCCATTCGGGGCCTCGATACCGGCCTTGATGCCGGCAGCTTGCCCTGGATGGCCGTTGTCAGGAATGGTTGCACTAGAAGGAGAATCTGATTAGAGAAATGTTCGGCCAGCTCCGCTGTGTGGGCTCTCTCTACAGCGGCCTCAAAGCTGTCAAGGATTTCGAGGCTGTCAGTTAAATCCTGGGCCTCCGTCAGATCCTTAAGCACCTGCTCCTTCAGGTTAGACATCGCTATGGGCGTGCTCACGTCCCAGTTGCAGTATTTGTCGTATGGCATTATCCCGTTTCTCCTTTTATTGCTACCGGGTATATCTCGAGGATGACGCCGTTATTCCTGAATGCAGCTGGACCACCAAAGTTACCGCGCTTCCATCTCCTCTTTAATAAGAGTTTGCCTAAGATGTTTCTGGCGATTAACCGGTGGGCCTTACACGGTGCCTGGTACACCTGGCGGGTTTCCTGTGTAGGATTCGGTAACCGGTCCCAGCCGATCTTAAGCACCGGAATTGCAGCGTCAAAGGTTTCCTTTCTAATCAGTAGCTGCCTTAAGAACATTATCGGTACCTCCTCTATTGGTAGCGGCGGGGGATTCGAACCCCCGACCTTTAGGTTATGAGCCTAACGAGCTGACCTCTGCTCCACGCCGCAACGCCGCTACTGGAATTTAGGCCACTTCTCCTTAAATAAGGAAAAATCCTTTGCTTCGTCAGTGGTCATGTTTTAACCCTCCGTCTGGATCGGTTTTATGTGCTCGAAGTCCTGGGCTCCGGCGGCGCAATCGGCCTTATCGTTGCAATACCGGATATTTTGCTCTCCGGCGGCCTGGCCATTGATAATCAATGGTTTGGTAAGGACTGATATCTTGTCGTCAGGCCTGAGCTCTCCGCAGATATGGCAAGTCCACTTAATCTCCATCGGTTACCTCCAAATGTAAAGTATAAATTGTCACTTCACCCTTTATCCTTGAGTCATTTTTGCCTATCACCTATTTGAGGATAGGCTCCCCCTTGGCCAAGGGATATCTGCAGGGAGAGTAAATCTGTGTTACCGGCCCATGACAGTAAGGGCACTCGAGCTCACTGAGTGGGGTCTGGTCCTTTTCGGTAATATTCCACTTAATCTTGCATTTGTCGCACTTCGCTTTTTGAGCCATCCTTCACCTCTTTGCCACCATGAATCTTCACTTTATCCCCTTCTCCTTACCCAGCTGGTCAATTAAGATACCATCAAGGTGGTTGATCTCGTGCTGAAAAATCTGGGCCAGCAGCTCCCGGCCGCGGAAAGTCCTGGTAACACCAGCCGGGGTGAGTCCCCGGATCTTCACTATTTTGGCCCTCTTTAGAACGAATGTTCTGCCGGGTATGCTGAGGCAACTCTCATCAAGCCATCGGCTGCCCTTCTCATAGACCAGCTCGGGGTTGATGAGGACCTGGATATCTTTATCTTCAGACTGCGGGCTGGGGTAGAAAGCAAGTACCCTGACCAGCTCGCCCAACTGGGGGGCAGCCAGGCCCACCGGTTTCAGCCCTTTGCTGGGGTGAAGGCGCATAAACTCCGTCATATCGCCGGCCAGCGCCTTAATCTCGGAGTCGATTATTTTTACCGGCTCCGACTTCAACCGCAGTAGCTCGCTTGGGAGTGTAACTAACTCTCTCACACTAAAACCTCAGCTTCGCCACTTCCAGACCTATCAGGAATATGAGGAGAAGCAGTATTATGATCTCAATTCCAAGCATCAGCCTTTCTCCTTGCTATGCATTTGGCGGTTGACTCTCTGATAGTATCTCTTCAGCCTCCTCTAAGACCTTGCGGGCCGCATCGTCAGTAAACATGCTGCTCTGGGCGGCGCCATGCGCCGACCGCAAGGGCGTAAAACGGTGGTGCTTGGCCTGAATCTCTTCCCGGGAGAGTTCGACGTACTCCTCTGTGACAGAGATATTTTCATGCCCCATTATTTCCTGGAGGGAACGGGTATCGCCGCCGTTCAGGATGTAATTTTTGCCGAAGGCATGGCGGAGCCGGTGTGGCCCCATCTTGGGAGGGGTGATATCGGCTGCTCTTAGATGCTTGTTGACAACGCGGTAGATGCCGGAGGTAGTCAAGGCCCCTCTCTGTCCCAGGAACACATAGTCAGACCGGCCGTTGTTGATGGCCACCAGGTTGAGCAGAAGCCGGCGTGTTTCCTCGGAGATGAAGGCAAACCTCTGCCCTGTCTTCCCATCCACCACGACGTAGCCGTCGAATATATTCTGCCTGCGCAGAGACGCCGCCTCGCCGGCACGGCAGCCGGAATCGACCAAGAAAGTGAGGATCGCCATGCCCCTCACTCCGGGAGGTTTTGTCAGCAGCGTCATCAGCTCCCGGGCCGTGAGGCTGGGCTTGATCTTCTTGTGCCTGGCCGGCGGGTCAATCAAGTCCATCGGGTTGAGGAGACGGCGCCGCCGGCAGGTGAAGCAGTATAATGCCTTGAGAGTGCGATAGTAGCCGTGCCTGGTCTGTTCCTGCTCGTTCGGAACGACCTCGGCCAGGAACTGCTCCAGGGGCTCCGGCTTGGTGGGCAGCTTTGGGCAAAAATCGATGAAGCGCTTGAGGTTTCGCTCGTACCATCTGATTGTCGTCGGCCGCCGGTTGAGCGACCGGCGGTTGTAGAGGAATGCCTGCACCGCGGCTGCCGTATCCATCGGTTTACCTCTCTAGTTGTTTGGAATAACAGATAGCATAGACTTTCATATCCTCAACCGAGGTAAAGCAAATATTATCGGGGTCAATTACCTCGACATAGACTTCTTCGACTCCCTGCCCTTTTAAGAGGTTGATGATATCTTCCAGGTTGGTTATCCTGGTAGGGTTTGAACACTTAGTTGGGTCCATGGCTTACCTCCCAAAACGGTGAACAAACTCGCATGGAGATTAATAGTCTCCTTGCGAGTTGCCTTTTACCCTTCACGTTTAACCTCTCTTATACGCTAATCTTTCACTTCGCAGTAGCATTACAACTGGCACACCGCACAGAAATGACTTTTCCTCGGTCACTATTATCAAGGATGGACCCAGCCCTATTCTCAAACTCTACTACCTCCCGTGCTATAATGTAGCGGTCTTTATCCTTGCATGATTTTTTATGCTCGGCTACATATGGCATATTCCTCTCCTTCACGTGTAACGAGCTCACTCGCTTTTACTATATATGCCTCGTAATCATTGTTCTCCAGATCTGAATAGTCAGTCAGCTCCCCATGCGCTCTCACCCAAGAGGAAATAGCCGCTAATTGGTCTTTTAGAAGCCTGTCCACCGCTGCGTTCCACCCAGTAGTAAAATCAATATAACTGACACTAATCTCCTCCAGATCGGCCTTTGTGGGCTTTCGCGGTATCTTACATTCACTGAGATGTTTAGCCTCTATTTCTCGATAGGCGGCGGCTACCTCGGGACGTTCTCCACCGTCACAATCTTGGATTCTCCCGTTGATGCCATCCCGCCAAGCCTTGTTTAATTTGTTGAAATATTCCATCTAAAATCTCCTCCGCGCTTAATACCCATTACACGCTTTCGCCAGAGAGTTCCTCCCTGGTTATATAGCCTTTTACTGAGATGAATTTGGGAAGCTTAGGAAAGTCAAATATGGCCTGTTTCGCCTCTACGTAAAATACGTTCTCTATGCTAGTTCGGGACATATTTGCGAACTGCACGAAGAATCCTCCACTTTCGTGGAACTTATGAATAGTCAAGTCTGTGCCGGATGGAGGAAGCACCTCGAAACTTAACCCCCTCGTCTTTCCCTCTGGGGGCGTAGCCTGTATCTTCTTGATATCCATTATTAATGTTCCTCCCAGAGCGGGTACCGGTCGAGGTCCTGTTCCCTGATTCCCTTCTCAAGGATATCCCTGGTGGGCACTTTGTAAGCCACGCCGGTGGGCGCCCGGACGACTTTCTTGAATTCACCGAACCTGGCAATCAGGTTAGACACCAACTCGTCATGGCATTTTTGAGAGCAGGTAAGAGTCCTGCCATCGGTACAAGATGTGCCGCAGATAACACAGAACTTTAGGCCGTGGACTTCTTCGTGCATAATGCCGCCTCCCCGTTTTTCTAGGTGTCAGGACTGGAATTAGTTGTGGTTTGGTTCGCCGTCGGTGGTTAAACCGGCAGCATCGAGTAAAAACAGTTTTTCGGCAGGCTCTTTCAGCTTGAAGCAGACTCTGTCAATAAAGGCACGAGTTAAGGGGACTTTGCCGCTAGCCACACGGCATAGATATACCTTGGAATAACCCGTGGCCTTATTGAGATGGCTCCTCGTGTATATTTCGAACAATGGATGCTGATGCGGCATAGTTCACCCCCAAAATATAAATCGCACAGTAGCATAGTTTAAATATATTCTACCACAATGTCAATATATTCTTACGCCTTTTTTACAAATTATAGCTTGCTTTTGTT
Source organism: Dehalococcoidales bacterium (assembly GCA_034430675.1). Classification (GTDB taxonomy): domain Bacteria; phylum Chloroflexota; class Dehalococcoidia; order Dehalococcoidales; family RBG-16-60-22; genus JAFGPF01. The sequence goes on along the minus strand of DAOUEB010000045.1, from coordinate 1,112 downwards.
AATTGTGGGTGCTATAATGTCAAAAAGTACGAACACCATTAGGCAGAACGAAGCTATAAAATATAAGTCAAAAATAATTGGGGGGGGGAGTTCATGAAACGAGGGAGCCCAATTACTAACGGCAACAACGGAGCTAAAGGCCTGGGAACCTGGTTGAAAGAGAGATGCAAAGAGGAGCGCCTGTCAGTCAGGCAGGCAGCTGCTAAAGTAGGTCTAAGTCACGCCACTATCTCCGATATTATAAACGGCGGCCGACCTTCGGCGGCAACTATTGTAAAGCTGGCTGATGGTTTTGGTAATAATGACGAGCAAAGGGCGGAACTGAATGACCTACTGCTCGGTCTTAGCGGCTATCGAAGCGGAGGGAATAAAGCAGGAACGAGTGAACCCAGGGCCCGGGTGATTGATCAACTCAGTCACCTTGATCCCGGGCAACTTGAGATAGTAGAGCAATTGACCAGCTTCATTACTAAAGCAGGTCAACCGGGCATGAGAAGCTTGAGGTCGTCGACCGGTGTTCTGGTCTTGCCCAGACTTCGATTGAATTTTTATTTGAGCTTCGACGAAGGAGAACCGGAATTAGGTAATTTTCCTAATCTTCCACCCGATATGCAGAAGACCATCGTCGATTTAGCCAAGCGCTATGAGAAGGAGATAAGGCAGAGCCCCGATTCACAAAAGGCGGACGGGCAATCCTCCTCTAACAGTGATTAAGGGCTCTGCCCACATAGTGTATGAAATTATTACCATTTTGTCAATGCAGGTTTTACCGGCGAACACAAAGAGAAAATATTCAACTCAAGGCGAAGCTAGAAAATAAAATAATCAACTCAGGTAGAGCGGCTGCTTTTTGAGATGTTTAAATATATTACCATATATTGCCTAAATGTTCTTACAGATTTACACTATGATAATGCTGATTGCAAAGCTAAAAAAGGAGGATTGTCAAATCCGCCGACCATTTCGTGTCCCTGTAGCTCAGCTGGATAGAGCGGCTGCCTTCTAAGCAGCGGGTCGCAGGTTCGAATCCTGCCAGGGACGCTAACTTGGCTATAAATTGAGGCTGTCTTAACCACCTAAAGACCGGCAGCGGCTAAGATATCAGGTACTAC
>DAOUEB010000044.1:0-10057 GCA_034430675.1 Dehalococcoidales bacterium | reverse complement strand
CGGTCGGGCTTTTCCGGGTTGCCCCAGCAGAAGTTATCGAGCAGGGCTACCTGCTCCAGGCTGCCGCCGACGGCGATAACCTGCCGCAGGGCTTCGTCGATGGCCGAGGCGGCCATCCAGTAGGTATCGATGTCCCCGTACTTGGGATTGATGCCGTTGGATACGATAATGCCCTTATTAGAATCGGGTAACGGCTGGATAACGGCGGCATCGCCGGGGCCGTCGTTAGCGGCGCCGACGAGGGGTTTCAATACGCTGGAGCCCTGCACTTCGTGGTCGTACTGTCTAATCACCCATTCCTTGGAGCAGACGTTCCAGGCGCCGAGTATCTTTTTCAGGTCTTCTTTCAGGTTGGGGGTTGGGGGAAAGTCCGGCTCGGGATGCTGAAGCGGCTGCCATGATGCTTCCCGTTCCAGCTGGGGAAGACCGCCGTGCAGGAAAGCCATGTCGAGGTCGCCGACCAGATTGCCCTGATAGTATAATTCAAGTCGTTTCGTATCGGTAAACTCGCCGATGACGGTCACCTCCACGTCCTCGCCCCGGAAAAGAGCTAGTAACCGCTCCACCTTATCCGGCGGAACGGCCAGCAACATACGCTCCTGCGATTCGGATACCCATATCTCGAAATAGGACAGCCCGGCGTATTTCAGTGGGACTTTCTCCAGGTCGACGCGGACGCCGGTTTCCTCACCGGTTTCACCCACCGCCGAGGAAAGGCCGCCGCCGCCGCAGTCGGTAATGCGACAGTACAGACCCAGGTCACGCGCTCTGAGTATGGCATCCAGGGCTTTCTTCTCGACAATCGGGTTGCCGATTTGCACGGAACTGGACGAGATATTCTCGGACTCTTTATTAAGCTCGCCGGAAGCAAAGGTGACCCCGTGGATTCCGTCCCGTCCCGTCTTGCCTCCCACCACCACGACGAGGTCGCCGGGCTTTTGCTGCCCCTTCTGTGCCATGTCCTTCGGCATCATCCCCACCGTGCCGCAATAGACCAGGGGGTTGCCCACGTAACGCTCGTCGAAGACGATGGCGCCGTTGGAAGTGGCGATGCCCATGCGGTTACCGTAGTCGGCCACGCCGGCGCGGACGCCCTTGAAAATGCGGCGAGGGTGCAGCACCCCCTTGGGGAGGTCTTCATGGGGCAAATCGGGTTGACCGAAGCAGAAGACATCGGTGTTCAGAATGGGTTTGGCGCCCAGTCCGGTACCCAGGGGGTCGCGGATGACCCCGCCGATGCCCGTCGCTGCCCCACCGTACGGCTCCACCGCCGAGGGGTGATTATGCGTTTCTACCTTGAAGCAGATAGCGTAGCGGCCGTCGAAATCGATAGCGCCGGCATTGTCTTTAAAAACCGAGAGGCACCAGGGCTTATTCAGCTCCTGCGTGACTCTCATCACGGTGCTTTTCATCAAGTTGTCGATGGTCTGGTCGTCCAGCGCGATTTTAGCCTTGAAGGTCTTGTGAATACAGTGCTCCGACCATGTTTGCGCCAGCGTCTCCAGCTCGATATCGGTCGGCTGGCGGCCCAGCTTGCGGAAGTAGTCCTGGATTATCCTCATCTCTTTCAGGTTCAGCCAGAACCTGTCCTTGCTTAACGCCATCAGGGCATCGTCGTCCATACCGTCAATATCGATGGTTTCCAGTGAGAACTGGTAGGTCGCCGGCGGCAGCGCCACGGCCTCTTTTCTGGCGACGATGTGCTGGACGACGCTGTTGACCAGCAGCTTGTCACAGATGGATTGTAGAGTATCGCAGGGGAACTCCCCCCAGAGGAGGTATTTTTTAGCCGTCCTGACCGCTTCAACGGTGGTTATGCCCAGGTCTTCGATTCCCTTCCTGACACTGTCCTCGACGGGGTCCATGACACCGGGGTTATAGGCAACCTCGACGAGACGGGCGTCGGCGGGGGGCGGTGTTTCCTGATACGAATACTCTTCTACGATGGGGTCGGCCAGCAGCTCCCGGCAGATGGTCAGCACCTCTTTTTCGTCAACTTTACCTTCAAGCAGGTAAATATTGCTGACCCGGACACGCTGCACCGTTTTAATACCGAGGTCGAGGATGTCCTTTTCCAGCGCTTCCGCCTGTGGGTCGGTGAACCCTTCCTTTACCGAGACCTCTATACGATACACAGCCGTTTCCTTCCTCTCATATAATAAAACACTACAGGCCCATCCGTCTATCTATCCGGTTGATTAAGAAAGTAAGCCACCGGCTCGGCTCCGTTTTCTGGCCGAAGTCAAACTCCGCGTAGGCTGCATCGGTAGTTTCGGCGAAGTACTTCCCACCGACGGCTTTATTATGCACAAAGTCCAGCATACTTTGAAAGGCCCGACTATCCACAGCATAAGGGAACAGCGACAGGACATCAAGTACCCGCAGGATGCCGTATTTCACCGCCGGGTATTGCAGGCTTTTAAATCGTCTGCCGACCCCGAATCCATACAGATGCGGCCTTTCTTCCCAGTGCGTTAGCAGCAGGTCAACGGCACCGTTGAGTTTGGGATTTTCCCGATATTGCTCGTACTGGCCGAGCAGCATAAGGATATTAAGATTGTCCATGGGGCATGATTCCATGGAACTAAAACTATCGCCGTAACAGTCCCAGCCGCCGTTATGCATCTGCGAATTCATAGCAACCCGGATATATTTGATAAGTCGCGGGTCGTCACGGTAGCCCATCCTGGCCAGCGAAGAGAGGAGAATGGCCGACATACAGAAGTAGTTGTCCTGGACGTTCGGCGGGATGATGAAAGAGCCGTCCCGCGCCTGAAAGCGGAACATCTCTTCCGCTTCGCTATCCAGTCCTGAATCGCGGACGGTAAGACCGATATCGGCCAGGAAGAAGAGGTCCCAGTAAGCCTTGCCGGTTTCCGTGTAATGCACCCTCCCGGTCTTTAAGGCCGGAATGCCGGCACTGCCGCTTTTCAGCCTGCTTACTATTCCCACGATTGAGCTATCCTGGAGTACCGGCTTAACGTCCGGTTGTGCGTCCAGCAGCTGGAGTTCGACGGCATACTTGAGCCATACGGGGCCTTCCAGCAACCAGTCGAGGACTTCTTTATCCAAAATTCATGCCTGCTAATCTACGCTCTCTCGGCATTGGTGTGGGGATGCTCTGACTCTCCTATTTTAGCGTTTTTTAACGCGGGCGTAAAGCCTCCGGCACGAGTGAATCACAGGGATATTCTTCTTGTAATTTTTATATGTTGATTGCTCTTGAATAAGAAGGGTAAGCGCATCCGGCTCCCCTTTATTTAAGAAGAGGGAGTAAATAAAAAACTGCGCCACGGAAATTATTGCGCCCGACTACAGGCCGATGTATAATAAACCAAAGTTAAATTTGGAAGCATATTATTTCGCCATTATAGCTACCTGATACTATCTTCGACGAAAGGAATAATCAAGCAGTATAATTACAATATATGTTGGAGGTAAAGGATGAAAAAATTACTCTACCTGGCAGTGTTGACCGTCTTCGTACTATCCAGCATGATAGCCGCTGTGGCCTGCGGGGGCGAAGCCGCGGAACCAGCGCCGGCACCGGCACCTTCGCCCGCACCCACCCCAACCGAGCCGGTACCCACTCCGTCACCGCCGCCTCCCTCCACTGACAAAGAAGCTGATGTTGTAATTAAAATCACCGAAGCTGGATTGTCACAGGAAGTGGTTACCATACCCGTGGGCGGAAGGGTCGTCTGGTTTAATCAAAGTAACCGGCGATGGTGGATATCCTCCCCGACCAAGACCCCCGATACTGGAGTCATCCCGGTAACCCAGAGAATGGGCTTCACTTTTGACAAACCCGGCGAGTACGAATATTATGACCTTTATCACAAAGAAATTACCGGTAAAGTAATCGTCAAGTAGCTGCTGGTATGAAGGAAAACAAATAGGCTCAGTCGGTTAGTGGCAATACGGATTATCTTCATCCCCGATGTCGCCAACCTGGATGCGGGGCTGCTGATATTCTTTTCCTGACAGGAAAGGAGAAAGCAAAATGGCTTATACGGCACAAGACTATAGCAAACTCATCGGCATGGAGGGTTTCAGCCAGACCCTGCTGACGAACCATTTTACCCTCTACCAGGGCTATGTGACCAATACCAACAAGCTGACGGACATACTGGCGACGATGCTGAAAGAGGGCAAGACCGCTACCCCGGAATACGCCGAGCTTAAGCGACGTTTCGGTTTTGAGTTCAACGGCATGCGCCTCCACGAATATTACTTCGGGAACCTGGGTGGCCAGACCCCCCTGGACATGTCCGGGGCTCTGGCGAAGAAGCTGGCCGGGGCTTACGGCAGCTACGACGCCTGGGAGCAGGACTTCCGGGCGACGGGGTCCATGCGCGGCATCGGCTGGGTGGTGCTCTACCAGGATGATGTCACCGGCGGTCTGTGCAACCAGTGGGTTAACGAGCACGAGGTCGGCCATCTTGCCGGCTGCCGTCCCGTCCTGGTGATGGACGTTTTTGAGCATGCCTTCATGATTGACTACGGCCTGAAGCGTGCCGATTACATCGCGGCGTTCTTCAAGAATATCGACTGGAAAGCGGTGGCCGACAGGATAAAATGAGCCTGCCCGGTTTTAGTTCAGCCGGGATACTCTTACTTCTTTCTCTTCGATAGACTTCGTAGCGTCTCTTCAAGTTGCTTGACGCTATACGGCTTGGCAATAACCGCACTGAAGCCATATTTCTTATATTCGGACATGATGGGGTCGGTGGCGTAACCGCTGGAGACAACCACACTGGCACCGGGGTCAATTTCCAGCAGTTTCTTGATTGCCTCCTTTCCCCCCATCCCGCCGGGTATGGTCAGGTCCATGATGACGGCGTCAAACGGCTCCCCCGATTCCAGAGCCTGAGCGTACTTTGCCAGTGCTTCGGCGCCGTCGCTGGTCAGCACCGCCTTATAACCGGCCAGGCTTAACATATTGCTCAGCATTTTTCTGATTACCTCTTCGTCGTCCATCACCAGAATCATCCCACCGGCCTGAACGGGATTTACGGATTTCGGTTCTTTCTTTACCTTCGCCGGCTTGACTGAAGCGGGGAGGTAGATGTGGAAGGTGGCGCCTTTATTCTGAGCGGATTCGGCGACGACATAACCGCCGTGATTTTTGATAACAGAATAGACCGTGGACAGACCCAGCCCGCTCCCCTTCTTTTTGGTGGTGAAATACGGCTCGAATATCCTCTGGAGGTGCGCTTTAGATATACCCACGCCCGTGTCCCGTATCTCTATCCGGACGTACCTTCCTTTCGGGAGAGGCAGGGCGCTTACTTCCTTAAGAGCCGAGTTTGCGGCTCCGATTTTAAGTACCCCTCCCGTAGGCATGGCTTCGTCGGCATTAATTACCATGTTTTGGACAACCTGGTTCATCTGCCCTTCGTCAACTTCTACCGGCCAGAGGTTATCCGGCAGCGATAACTCCAGCCTGACAGACGAGCCTCTCAGGGCGAAGGTGGCCGGCTCTTTAATCAGTTCGGCTATATCAACCGTTTTCTTCACCGGTTTGCCTCCCCTGGCGAAAGTCAGCAGCTGTTGCGTCAGGTCCCTGGCACGCACCGCCGCCTTTTCCGCCTCGTCCAGCGTTTCAGAAGCCTTTTGGGGCAGGTCTGTATATGTCTTGGCCAGCCCGATATTGCCCATAATTCCGGTGAGAAGATTATTGAAATCATGGGCGATACCGCCGGCCAGCGTGCTTATGGATTCCAGCTTGGCGCTTTTCAGGTGCTCCCGTTCTAATAACTTATGTTCGGCCTCAAGCGACATATCATGGAGGGCAAAGACAATATCTGTGGCAACCTCATCAAATAGAAGTATCTCGTCCTCGTCGGCTAACATACTTTCCGGCATCGAGGCGCACAGGACGCCGTAGGTGTTTCCTTCATAATCAAGCCTGACCGCCAGACCGCACGAACCGGTAAAATCGGGATGCAACGGGCACGCTATGCACATTGAGCGCGGGTCTCTGGTTACGACGACTTTTTCTTTTCTCAGCGCCTTTTGGACACAGGGTGGGAATTCTCCTTGTTTCAACAGTTCGAGCACGGGTGAGAAGTCATAGTTGAGCCCGCTTCCAGCAAAGGTCAACAGCTTCCGGGAGTCGTCCAGCAGGGCAATCCAGGCATTATTGAAGCTGCGACTCTCGACGAGAGTATTACAGATGCTCTTGATGAGCCTGTTGCGGTCCTTTTCCCGCGTTATCAACTGGTTGACGTTGCGGACGGAGCGCAGCGTACGATTAAGGTTAATGATTCTCTCCTCCGCCCACTTGCGCCCGGTGATATCAACCCAGTTTGCCGTGTAATACTTGAACTGCCCGTTTCTTATTAGTGGTGTAGACTTTATCTCAACCCATAATCGCTCCCCGCTCTTCTTTTGAAATAGCTCCTCCAGTCTCTCTGTCCCCTCGCGCATAGCTACTTTCAAGTCCCTGCCCGTTTTCTTTAGTGTTTCTTCCGTCCACCAGGGGTATGGGGCTTCCTTGCCTATAACCTCTGCAGAAGAAAAGCCGGTTAATTTTTCCAGTGCCGAATTCATATATCTTATTGAGGTATCCGGATTGATAACGACTATTGGGTTTGGCGAATTTTCCAGCAGGCTGGTGCTGAATTCCTCACTCTCCCGTAATGCCTCCTCCGCCCGCCTGTTCTCCGTTACGTCCTGGTACATGGACATAAACTGTCTTTCCCCACCCCAGACCACCTCTTCCCGGAACACCTGCAAGTTCCGGACCTCGCCGTCCGGTCGCCTGATGTTTAGTTCGTAGTCGCCAGTAAGAAACTCTCCCTGTTTCCTCTTCGCCTTTCTTTTCTGGTGCCCGGCATAGCTTTCGGGAGTATAGAGCTGTTTCCTGGGTGTCGCTTTAAGCTCCTCAATGCTACCCAACCCGCAGATAGCAAGAGTGGCCTGGTTGGCGTAAAGCAACTCCCCATCTTCATTGACGACGCGAACCCCCAGGGGGCATACATCCATAGCGTTACGGAAGTTCTGCTCCGACTCTATGTATGCCTCTTCAAGCTCTCTGGCGCCGAGTAAAGCGGCATCCCGCTCGCTGATAATATCCTCAACTTCACCGCCACGCAGACTGGCAATAAGCGCCTCGGCCTCTGCCAGCTTCTTTTTCAGTTCCTCGTAGGTCGGCCTTCTACTCATCATGTCCCTTAGTGGCACATTCAGAGGTCAAAAGTATTCAGGATTTATCCTATTACCACATCTTTAAAGGGTATAGGTTTTCCAGCAATATTGTCAAGTAGCAAAAAAATCACTAATACTTGGACAGATGACGCTAATGGTCTTTCGTATAAATCACATCAAGCTCCCGTTAAACCGGGATAATCGGTGCTTTTACACGGATTGTCATCATGCTATAGTAGAATATGCCGATTTTGATTATACCGGAGGTTGACGTTGGCTGATTTCGGTTATGCCGGGGAAATTCTAAAGGTAGATTTATCCGACGGAGAGATTACCAGACTGCCTACTTCCGATTATGCGGAGAGGTTCCTGGGGGGCAGGGGTATTGCCGCCAGGCTCTACTGGGACATGGTGCCGCCACAGACCGGGGCCCTCGACCCGGAGAACTGTTTTATCTGCGCCAGCGGTCCCGCTGCCGGATTTACCCGACTGGCCGGTTTCCGGTGGAAAATCTTCGGGAAATCGCCCGCCGGCGAACCGGAAGCCTTTTCTCATGCCAACCTGGGAGACAGCTGGGGTATAAAGCTCAAGTACGCCGGCTACGATGCCCTGGTAGTCCGGGGGAAAGCTGAAAAGCTCGTCTATATCCATGACGGCACCACCGAGATAAAGGACGCCTCCCACCTCTGGGGAAGGTCGGCCTTTGACGCCGGTGACAGCCTGAAAGCGGAACTTGGGAGAGAGGTAAGTGTCCTGAGCATCGGGCCGGCCGCCGAGAATATGGTTACCTTTGCTACCGTGCTGGCCGATGGCGGCGCCTCCGGCTCGGGCGGTCTCGGCAGCGTCATGGGGTCGAAAATGCTCAAGGCCGTGGCCGTGGCTGGAGGCAGGAGACCGACGGCGGCTCATCCGGGGAGATTGAGTACGCTGGCCGACCGCTTTTTTCGACTGGCCAAAGGAAACGAGCCGTTACAGTACCTGCGCTTCAACCGCGAGTGCATCGTCCTGGGCAGGGACGGCGAAGCGGCCAGTCGGCAAGGGACGGTGGTCGAACGGGCGGAGTTCGAGGAGATGAAGGACGAGTATTACGCGCTGCGGGGATGGGATATTGAAAGCGGACTGCAGACAAGGGCCGGACTTGAGAAACTGGGGCTTAAGGATATTGCTGACGACCTTGAGAGCCGGGGACTTTTAAAGTAACCGATTACTCGAACAATTCCATGATATGCATGACTTTCTGCGGCATGCCGTGCCGGGTGGTGCTGTCTATCAACTGTATCTGGCAGCCGGGGCAGTCGGTGACGACGATATCTGCACCCGTCGATTTGATACTGGCAACTTTTTTATCGGCTATTTTCTTGGACAAATCGTAGAAGTAGATGCTGAAAGTCCCGGCCATGCCGCAGCAGCGGTCGGCGTCGGGCATCTCCACGAAGTTGATATCTGGAATCGACTTCAATATTTTACGCGGCTGCTCCTTGACGCCCAGGTAGCGCCCCAGGTGGCACGGCTCGTGCCAGGTCACGGTCTTGCCCTTGAATTCGCCGGCGGCGCGGTAGGCGGAGGGGGGCAGCCTTACCATGTCCACCAGGAACTCGGTTATATCCTTAATCTTGCCGGCAAACTCGGCATATTCACGTTTTCTTTCCTCGGTATCCGCTAAAAACTTGCTGTAATCCTTCATCGCCGAGGCGCAGGTAGCACAGTCGGTAATGATGTAATCGAGTTCTTTAAAAGCCTTAACGTTGACGTCGGCCATTTTACGTCCTGTATCAAAATCGCCCGCCCCGAGGAATACCGGCGCCCCGCAGCACCCCTGCCCCCTCGGCACGACCACCTCGACGCCGTTCCGCGTCAGGAAATTAATTATCTTCTTGCCCAACTCGGGAAAAACGAAATCGGTCATGCAGCCGGTGAAATAGCCGACCGTATATTTTACTTCAACACCCGCGGGTGGACTGTTTATTTCCGGGACCGACTGGCGCAGGAACTTGTGGGCTATCTGCGGAATGTGCCGGCCTTTGCCGAGCGCCGAGAGGAAAAAGGACAGGTGACGGATGGTTCCCTCCGTTTTCGGCAGGAAGATCCCCTGGAACCATGAGGCCAGGCGCACCACATAGCCGAACAATCGGCGCCGCGGTAACAGCCAGCGATAAATAATACTGTACGGGAAAGGCAGCCCCTTTTGCCTTACTTTGTCGGCCCGGGCGGCGGTAATTACCGAAGGCACGTGCGTACCGGCCGGGCAGTTTTCGGCGCAGGTCATGCACAGGGTGCACCGGTTCAGCTGCTCGGCCATTTCGTCGGTAGCTTCCAGCTCGCCGTCGAGCAACGCCCTGATGAGCATGATTTTTCCGCGTGCCACCGACGACTCGACACGCTCTTCCTGGTAGACGGGACAGTAGGACATGCAGAATCCGCACTTGGTGCACTTGTCGAGTTCTTCTTTGAACCTGTCTATCTGCTCGAAGTTGAGTCTATTCTTCATCCGATGCTGTTTCTTCCCAGATTTTGACATAACATACTGTCATTGCGAGCCATTCCCGAAGGGAAGGCGAAGCAATCTCAAAAATCGTCCTGGTCGATGATGGAGATTGCCACGGTCGCTGCGCTCCTCGCAATGACGTGTACTTTTTACCAATAGTTATTTCGAAATGTTTTCTTCCCAGATTTTACCGGGATTGAGGATGTGGTTGGGGTCAAGCACATCCTTTATCTTCTTCATGATATCTATGGCCGTGGGGTCCATGGCCTTCTTCAGGAAACGCTGTTTTTCCAGTCCGATGCCGTGCTCGCCAGAAAGGACGCCGCCCAGAGACAGGGCTATCTCGATAATTTCCTCCACGCACTTCAGGGAGCGGTTATAATGTTCCTCGTTACGACTATCCGTAAGCACCACCGGGTG
>DAOUEB010000043.1:0-19486 GCA_034430675.1 Dehalococcoidales bacterium | reverse complement strand
AGGCTACCTGACCCCGGCAGAGTTTGCCAGAAGGTACTACGAAAAGAACCAGATAACAGAGGTTAAGCAACCAGTGGAAAAGGCAGGAAGTCTCTCATTGTAGGTGGTACTAATAATGGGGGCACCCCAGTCTTTCTTATCAAGTGGTGTGCCGTCAAGTCTCTTGTGAGCTATCAATAAGAGCCTTTGCGGAAAACCGAGTAAGAATGTTCTGGCGTCAAGCCAAGCTCCGAGGTCAAGAGCCTTGTCATCGGCTATCAGTTCTCCAAGCTCGGTAGTGTGCCCTTCACTATCTATGATGGGTTTGTTAAGGCTCTCCAGCTTGATAGCTTTGGGGCACTCGGTATAGAGGTCATTTTCTCGGCATTGACGCCTTTGCTTTTGGCTACAGCTACCGCAATCCAAGCCGTTACTGGCTTTGTAGTAGGTTCGCCAATAGTCGGCTACAGTTCGGCTGGCTATCCGATACATAGTAGCTTCCGTGAAAGGCTTATGTCCGTTGTTACGCTCTACATCGGCAAGGGTAGCTATTATCGTGTGGAGTATGTCCTCTTTGTCCTCTGGCTTCACCCTGTCGGTAAAGCGGGAAGCTACATTATAGTAGGATAGCCACTCACCCTGTAACTGGTCATAGCCGTTACTGTGGACTAAGGCTTGTCTTTTGTGTCCGTTAGACCTAGACTTGATACTGCGGGGCTTTGTTGGTGATGACTGGCATACTGCCAGATGACCGCACCACTGACAAACGCCCTGCCTTGTTTTTAGAGTCCAGACACGATGACAATGGCTACAATGACCTTGAGGGCTGCCGTTACCGCCGTCTGGTGCTGCTGGTGCTGCTATGCTTGAACTCATACTTAACCCCCCTTTCAAAGAGGGCAAGCGTTCAGGTCAGAGCTTCGTTATTCGGTTGTTAAAGTGCTTGTTGTCAGTCTCATTGTCCGACAAAAAGAGCTTTTGAGATATTTGACAACCTAGCACGATTCACCTCTCTTTCCGAGGTTAAGTATTGATTACAAAATGAGGAGAGTGTTTCTAGAAGACGGTGCGGGTGGTGAAGGTCTGAATTGTTTGTTGCTTGTGTTATAATTAACATAAGCATTCACTGTATTTAACGAGAAAGGCTAGTAGAGACCGGTACATGTCAACTTATATTCAGCACAATGATATAGCACGGTTCGCAGATGAACAGGTGAACCTGCACCAAGATCGAGTTAAGAAGTATAGAGACCAAGTGAATGCCTTGAGAGATCGCCTAAGTGCTAAAATAGCCGATGACCCAGACTTCGACCTAGTTAAGATGGTTCATTCAGGGAGTGTAGCAAAAGGTACAGCTCTCAGCACTATAAACGATATGGATGTTGCGGTTTACGTTCGAAAGGCAGCGGCTCCTACGGATGAAGACCAACTTCTAAATTGGCTTGCTGATAAGCTCAGAGAAGCAAATCCACAAATGAACTCCGATCAGTTCGCTCGAGGAACACATTGTGTGACTGTAGGATTTCGTGGTAGTGGTCTGGACGTGGACGTAGTACCAGTTTTATACGAGGGGGCTCCTGATGACCGTGGTAATTTGTTAAACCGCGAAACGGGTGAGTGGCTAGAGACCAGCATTCCACTTCAACTAGAATTTATTCGTTCACGAAAAAGAATGGTCCCTAACCACTTTTCTCAAGTTATAAGACTTCTTAAATGGTGGGCCCAACTCCAGAAGAAAACCCGTTCAGGATTCCGGTTCAAGTCGTTCATGATTGAGCTTATATGCACCAATCTTCTGGATAACAAGAATGAATTCGGTGATTATCCAATTGCTATGCAGTTATTTTTTGCCTATATCATTAAATCTGGACTAAATGAGCGGATAGCTTTCAAAGATTATTACCAGCCTTCGAAAATACCAGGAACAGACGTATCACCAATTCAGATATTTGATCCTGTTTGCCCAAATAATAACGTCGCAGGCTCCTACACAGAATTCGAGAGAAAGATTATCATAGAAGCATCACATGACGCATTAGATGCACTAGGTGAGGCTCATTATTCGGATACTAAGGGTCGGGCTGTAGATCTATGGAAAGAGGTTCTTGGTCCATCGTTTAGGGTGTGAAAATGACATATAGCTATACGACAACATCAACGTTTACTGAGTCACATGCTATATACCTTACCTCAAAAGTTGCAGCTGACCTTAGACAGATGCAATTCTTCTATGGCAAACCTTCGGACATTGATATTGAAAAGTACATAGAAGAACTGATTATCTTGTTAATAAATCGGTGTCTCAAAATGGTAGAGTATGGATTTGCGCGCGGGAACGATTGGGTCGTTGTTACGCGGTATGTCGCTCGCTTTGACGGTATCTCGATCACTGACGAGCGCTCGGGCAGGATTCCTGCTGGCGCCGATATCTCTGGGGCTTCATGGCTTTCCTACCTGGAATACAACGATTACTACTTGTGGACACTCAGTGAGGCCCAACGGCAACAGATTAGTAGTAAACTACCATTCCAGCGAACATCCGGAGCCGAGCCTGGAACAAGTTCTGGTGGGTGGATAATGGATAGAACTTATTCCAAGAATGGAGTATCTCTTTCGAGGGGAGTTTATAGAGCGTGATAAATCAAGATGCCGACGATATGTTTGATGCGGTTATCGAATATCCGAGTGATAAAGCGCTTGAACGTTATAATACCTTGGTAGGACTCGATGGTATAAAGCAAAAGCTTTCCAAGGAAGCGCAGATTTTACTGAAACCGCAAGAGCTAGCTGATTGGAGCCAGCGAAACTATAAGGTGATAGTTCCCTTGACGCAAGTATTTAAGGATAGACTCCCGTTCTTTGTCTTTGCGGGTGATATTGGCACTGGAAAAACTTCACTAGCTGAGACCATTGGAGATGCGATAGCGCGAAAGATGAGAATCCCGATCACATTATATCGGCTTAGCTTGGGAGTACGGGGCACAGGAGCAGTGGGTCAAATGACCACCATGCTGACAAGTGCATTTGTGTATATTGAGGAAGCCGTAAAGAAAATCGTTGGTAGTGATGGCAATCCAAATGGAGCAGTAATATTTCTTGTGGATGAGGCAGATGCACTTGCCCAATCAAGAGAATTGGACCAGATGCATCACGAAGACCGTGCAGGGGTTAACGCCCTTATTCGAGGAATCGATAGAATCGGGACAAATAGGCGGCCTGTATTAATAATAATGTGTACCAACAGAGTTGAGGCTCTAGATCCAGCAGTTCTGAGGAGAGCCGCTGATGTTTTCGAATTTGTCAGGCCAAATATGGAACAGAGAATGATGATTTTGGAATCAGCGCTTACTGGTCTCGACTTTAATAGAGAACAGGTGAAGAAGATTGCCGAACTTACCGGAGAGAAAGAAGACCGTTCTTATGGTTGCACTTATTCAGACATTGTGCAACGGCTACTTCCTGAGGTGCTCCTCGAGGCCTTTCCCGAATCAAAAGTAGACTTTGATCAAGTTATAGGGATAGCCGAAGTCTTTGTTCCTACAATTCCATTTCAAAGGGACGGCAAATAGATGACGGACCCTACTGGGCGCTCTTTTCTTAGCTATAGGCGAGAGCGTCTTCACGAGGCTCGTCTTCTAATTGAGGCGCAACACGACATAGGGATACCAACTTGGCAGGATATACGAAATCTCTATAATGAACCCACCGAAGAGGCCCTACGGTCAGTCCTCTCCGATCCTAACATAGCTAACGCAGTAATGTGGTTGACTCCTGAAGTACAACATTCGACAATTATCCAACGGGTCGAGGCTCCCTTAATTCTCAGCCGCTACAGAAAGCAAGACGGATTTTTTGTTGTGCCGGTAGCAGCTGGAAAGCTGACATATGAAGAAGCGGCGGTAGTTGTTGAGGGGTCTATTGGAATCGAGAACCTGCAGAACTGGAACATTATGAAAGTTCCCTCTGACCCAGCATCCACATTTGATATACAGAAAGTTGTGCTACAAATACTTCAAAGGAGGATAGATTCCCTAAACCGCTGTTTACCTCCTTATGAGCCCTTCAAATTGATGCTGAATACAAGAGTTCCCCCTGCCTTCAATCCTGGATTTGCTCTAATCATAGACTGGACTCATAGGTTCACCAAGAGGGAGGCAGCCCAACAAACTTGGAATCAGTACTTACTACCTGCATTAAATAATATCGCTGATATAATCCAACAACAGGCACCTACTCGTTCTATACAGGCAACTGGTTTGCTTTCAATTCCAGCAGCTATTGCACTGGGTTTCACTTTTATGGCTCCGAGAAGGGTGAATATTGAATGGGAACAATTCACACCAGGTCGAGATCCTCAGAAGTGGTCTATCAGCGAAACAACTGAAGAATCAGGTTTTAAAACAGAAGTGATAGCTGGTCAAGCAAGTGCTGATGATCTCGCAGTCATGGTGTCTGTTAACACCGATGTAAGTAATGCAGTTAGTCGGTCTAAGGCGTCTCTGCCTACATTCAGAGCATTCGTTCATGTTAAGCATTTTGATGCGAGAGGTAGCATAGACATTTCCTCGCCAGGGCAAGCTACACACCTAGCCCGCATGGTTGTCGATACAGCCCGGCAGACGAGGGAAGACTATCGAATAACAGGTCGGGTGCATCTTTTCATGGCGGTTCCCGTTGGTCTGGCCATGCTTATAGGTCAATTATTGAATACTCTAGGTCAAGTGCAGACATATGAACATATTCAGAATGGTGCAATAGGATTCTATTCTCCTGCAGCCTTGCTCGGGCTCTAGCCCTTGATGCTACCAATATAGGGTGAAGCGAACTATTCTTCTTTCCTTGACATGCTTCTGGCACTAGAGAAGTACCGCGGTGTTAACTCAGGGTAGAGTGTCAACTGCGGCCGATACCATTCCCACTCGGGGGCTTCCTTTCCCTTTGTTGATAAGCGATAGTAGCGGCATGGCGGCGCATCGGGACATGTGAGACCTTGAATATATGGTTCCTCTTCTCTGCCGGTCAGCTCAATGAAGCCAAGCTGCTTTAGGTAATGAAAATAGCGGAAGAAGCTGTGGTAGCGGGCTCGGTGAAGCTTGTAAGGTATCCTCTCCACGTGCCACTCCAGGCGTTCGGCATATTCAACTAATGTATAGGGCTCCTGGTTCTTCCTTTGCCTCTTTTCATCTTCCCAGGCGACGGCATCCCTAGCATAGACACGGCGTAGCGCTTCCTTGTAAAAAGCGAAGATACGTTCACCATAGTCGCCTTCATTTGGATTTATTTTCGGTGCTCCTTCCGGACCGAGTCCCAGAAGATAGTAACGGATAAACTGTCCAACAGTGAAGGGCCTCAGAAATCTTTCTTCTTTCCTTTGTCGGCGGTACTTCCGTTCCTTCCTCTTCTCCTTAAAGTAGTCCTCTATCGGTACTTCATCTATCGTGGGATAAAGTAACCGTTGCGGGTGTGACCAGTCCTCATCGGAAGCTTCGATACCTTCCCTGGTCAGGCGGTAAAGCTTACGTGGGTTAGAGTCAGGATGGTTTTTGGTCACCTCCTGCATGCTCGATGTCTCCTCTTCACCGGTTAATTCAACCCACTTGAGCTGCTTGAGCCAGTGAAAATACCTCTGGAAGCTGTGGTAGCGGGACTTTACCAGCTTGTAAGGGATGCGCCGAAAGTGCCAGTCGACTCTCTCGTCGTATTCTTCCGGGGAGTATGCGGATAACCCGGACCTGACTCTGGCCTCGTCCTCTCGTGCAGTGGTATCCTCTGCATAGGCCCGGTGTAGTGCCAGTTTATAGTGATAGAAAATGTCTTCTTGGCAGGCACCCGCAGCTGGATTAATGGTGGTAGTCTCTCCCGGACCATGACCGAGGAGGAATTCTCTGATAAACCAGCCGCAGCCAAAAGGCCTGACATATCCACCGCGGCCAGGTCTGAGCATCGTCATGTTGCCATCCTTTGCCTGACTACTTCATATAGCCTCTTTGCCTCTCTTTCCACGCAGGCCACATCGTTGTGCGGACAAAGAGCTTCGGCCTGCCTGGCTGCCCACCAGCCATATTTCTCAGCTATCCGTTTCAACTCATTTCTCGGAATGGAATGGTGTGTTTGGGGTGATAAGTTATCCTTCTTTTTCGGAAAATATTTTTCTCGACATTCCGGACATATGCCGTGCGTTACCGATTTGTCCTCGTAAGGTTCCTTTTCCCCAAGGTACTTGCCGCACCAGGCGCATTTGACCACCAAGGGCAAGAGTGGCGGCTGCCAGCTTCTCTCCAGCCGCTCCGCTTTGAACGGAGATAGCCATGGATTTCTTTCAATATCTGCGATGATGGTGTTGATAAGAGAAAATGGTATCTCATCTCCCCGGGCGGTGTAGATTACGTTATCCTCGGGCAGTTCCTCAACGTACTCCCTCGCCTCGGCCAAGGTACGAAACCCTTCCAGAATGTCTTTATAGACTGCCTTTCTGGCGTCGCTGGCCGAGCCTTCAGGCCATTTCTCCCAGTTCAGGTCGTTCTTTTTCTCTTTGATCAGCCTGTCGAGGGTATCTACCTCCGTGGCCGGCAACATGAAGTCAATAACTGGCTGAATCACCTCTTCCTGCTTTGGTTCCAGGGTCTCAGCGACAATAGACCTCATTAGCACTCCTAGAACCGTGCCGAAGATAAGGGACAAGCCAAAGGCAATGCCTGCGTCCGTTATGCTCTGTACTTCCAGAGAGGTCAGTTGCCCGTCTTCCATCGCCCTTGCTATCTCAATTACAACTTCTTCCTGCTGTGGCCGGTATAACAGCGGATTCATGCCTTCCTGGTTGTTGGCAAACCATATCATCACGCTATCTTCTCCAGGTCATTCAATATCCTAGTAGCTACATCACGTATGGAGCTCAGGTTCTGATCCAGCACTTTCTTGTCCTGGGCCCACAAAGCAACGTAAGGGAACGAACGTACCCCGGTATCAAAGCCGTAATGGGCGCCGACGACGTAGGCGGCGCTCTCGGCTATGGTTTCCGCATCCTGTCGGGGTATTCTGAACACGCCCTCCGAATAATAGTGGGCAATCTCGTGAACCAAGGTCTTGAGCTGTTGTGCCCTCGGCTCCTCAGGTCTCACCCATATCTCGCCGTGTGAATACTGCCCTTTTATCCCCGGGTCCTGATGCGGTCGAGGCTCGAAGCTAACCTGTATACCTCTTGACTTCATCAGGTTTAACAGCCCGGCGAAAAAAACCTCGTTAACCTCACCCGTAAGAACTGGCACTTCAAATTCCGGGAGTGGATCACCTTCGGTTTGACTCAGATCAAAAACATACACCACTCTGAAGAAGCGTGGCTGTTCAAGTTCCAGCTCCGTCCCGGAGCCGAGGCCGTGTCCGCACTCAGGACAGAACTTGGCCGACCGGGGCACCTCAGCACCACAGGCGGGGCAGGTCGCCTTCGCTTTCGGCGGCATTACCGGCGCCAGTATGGCAATACCCTTCTCACCCTTCTTTACAAACCGGCCCAGGTCTTTCCATGTGTTAAATCCAGCGACCCGGGTGGCGTCGGGCTTCTGTAGCATGATGAGGATCTGGTTGCCGATAGAGTAGTCATGAAACTTCGCCATAGTGGTAAGGAAAAGGCGAAACTGATAGCTGTCCTGGATGCCTTCAACGCCGGCCTTTAGCTGCTTCATGACGGCATCAATCTTCTTCTCTCCTGTTTCCACTTCCACTGCTGGCAGGATAGTCATGAGGCTATACTCCGGTAGAGATCCTCGGAGGAAGCCGATAAGTTCACGATACTCCGCAGGCACTTTTTCGCCGCCCTCGATGAGAACCTGGGGCTGAAACCTCCCTTGTTTGTGCACCAAGTCGATGTGCCGTCTCAAAGCATCCGTCCTGGTCATGGAGTTATAATCCAGAACCGCTATCACCTTGTTACATATTGGGCAGGTAACCGTAACTACCGGTTTTCTGGCTTCAGTCATGGGCAGATATTCACCAACCGGCTCTGTCTCGGCTACTAAATTCTTGACAAGTCCGAACATGATGCCCATGAACATAAGGAACATGCCGAAGCCGATAACATCGTTCGCCTGCTGCTGCGATGTTTGGTACACTACCAGACCACCTCCTTTAACAACTCGTCCAGAGAACCGCCAGCGATTGCCTCGACCACTTCAGCAGCTACCCACTGCATGGCCTCCATGTGTACCGGCGTCAGGTCATCGGCTTCCCCGTAGCTGCGGTACTGTCGGTGATGAGCCAGTTCATGAACCAGAGTATCAATCACGCTTTTACACCGGCCCATCATTTCCAGCGAAATATAGACCTCCCCAGTGCCAGTGCTGTACATGCCGGCGGTTCTTTTGAGATCACTGGCAGGAGGAATGACGGCTACGTGAACTCCGGCTGGGGGTGAATACGGATAGACCCTAGCAGTGAGTGCCCGGGCTAGTTTGATGTGTGCCTGGTGGCGGGGCTCAAGCGTCTCGTCAGGAATGACTTCCACTTCCCGAAGCCTCGCCTGTGATTCTCTGACAAGGTCCCGGTCGGTGTTGATAGCCCTGCCCAAGGTATCCCTCACCGAGTGTTGGAGACTCACTGACTCGTAGCCAAGATGCCTTACCATACTGTCCAGCCTTTCGCTGGTACGAATCACCGCATTTTCACCCATGACCTGATGCCAAGCTTCACGCCACACTGAGGTATTCTCCCGGACAAAGTCGGCATAGTCCTTGCCCGTCAGTGGCTCCCGTCCCATGTCCCAGGAGCCCATGTTGATATAGCGGGATTCTTCAGTCTCCAGTATTGGCGTTTCCTTCACCATCTGGAGGAATACCTGAAGATGTTCAACTTTGGTGACACAGCACCAGAGCCTGCCCATATCCGTCCAGAGGTCAGGCTCGTTTTTCGGCCCGTGGCGGTCCGGAGCCATATCAAAGCTCCACAGATTGTAGGAATATGGCGAGTTAATATCTCTCATATAAATGTCCCGGGCAAATATCCGTGATGCCCCAGCACCTTTTTCATGCCAGCCACTGGCAGGAGATACCGCAAACTCATGCTGGATAAGCTGGTTGAAGCGACGAATGGGCTGGCTGAGCAAACTCGGCCCCTCGGTGACAATGGACTTCTTCGGCAGATTAACTGCGAACCTATCTTCGAAGGCAGCGCCGTGATATCCAATGATGTGGAAGTTGGTGCCGGACCTCCGTCCGTTGGGCTTCCACAAGGCGGCCAGGGTTTCAGCATGGCCGTTGACCTTCTGCTGCAAAAAGATAATCCAGAGCATCCGGTCTTTGGTCTCCACCCGAATCGAGTATCCCAGGCGAAGCAGCGCAAGCGCCGCAATCTTCATGCCCTCACCGAACTTTCCCCGGGCGTAATCCGGCTTGAGCTTGGGCGGACCGAGAAGGAAGTCGGCCACGGCTATTCCCTTACCTACATCGCGGATGTAGAGCCCCTCATCGTCATAGCCGTAGGTGTAATATTCGCACTCGTCCAGAGCGTTCTGAACGATGTCCCTTATCGCTTCCCACTCTCCCCAGTCCTGCCGCCAGGTGGAAGTCGGGCCGATAATAATGAGCTGCCAGCCTTGAGGTTGCCAGTCCTGCTGATATTCATCCATAGTGAGAACTTTGGGCGGTGCCGTGATTGTTGCCACTATTACCTCCCTTTAGCCCTCTTTATGGCGCTCAGGAAGGCTGAATCAATCCTGTCGCGGTACCCGATATCGTCGATTGTATAAGCCAGAAACTCCGGGCTGTCAGGAAGAAACTCGAGCTCATCAGCCTTCGATTGCCTTTGACGCGACTCAATGGGAACAACGGCAGGGGACTTCCCTTTTAAATACTGACGTCTCTCCTGTTCAGACCAGGGCACGAGATTCTTGGTGCGGGCTGCCATTATGGCAGCTTCTTCGGCGGTATATTGGCTCTCCATCTCCGGAGCGAAAGCGTCCCGGAAGCCCAATCTGGTGAAATACCTGCCGGTCTCCGGTTCCCATATCCAACCGGTTGAGGTCTCTATCCAGGCATGTCCAAGGCGACGGCCACTGCTGTATACCGTGCCGTGTATCAGCTCACCTTCACCTTCCTTAATCAAGAATCTCCAGGCGTCAGCGTAACAGGTACCAGTAGGCTTCACTACAGCGGGAATAACAGATTGTTGGGGTTTAGCCGAACATTCCCACAACTCGTCGAGGACTGAAGCCCTTGGCTCACTTCGCTTAATCCGGATAGGCCAGCCGGCATCCAGGTCTTTCATTTCTCCCTTCCTGAGCAAGTCATAGATAAGTGCCTTGTCCGACTCGAACTGGAGAAAGACGTCTTTACCTGGGTCATCCGAACGAGCAACAATGATATTGCCCATCCTGTCAGTTTCTATTTCATATCTGGCTGCCGACCTGGTCTGTGGCAGAAGCCTTTCTCCCCCGGGGCCGTAAAGAACCGGCTTTTTCTCCGGTTCAATGCCTGCAACCACGTTCTTAACGATGGCGACCATGAACACGCCCATAACCATGAAGCCGAACATGGAAACCATCATTGATGTCCAATCGGCATTGGACGGAGGTGTCTCCGCCAAGGACAGTACCTCGACCCGGGCGATGTCACCGACCTCAATGCCTTCGAGTTCACCGGCGTTGACTTCAAGAAAGTAGCGAGCGAGTGAGGTCGGGGTAACAATAAAGCCCGGCTCAATGTCCAGATAAAACTCGGCGACTCCCAGTGACTCGGAGAAAAAAGCGATATCGATAGGGAAAAGCATGGGCACGGTCGTGACCTGAATTATCTGCTCGTAGCCCGTGTCGAAGAACATGCCGGTGTTCGGGGCGAGTTCGGCCAGACCTCCAAGGCCCTGTGTTAGCTCCCAGGGCGTGGCCGCTATACCGGTCTGCCACTGTTTGTCCCGTATGGTTACGACAGCTTGTCCTGACATACCGACTACCTCCGTTGCATCTGTGGTATTCTCTCAATGGTGCCCTGCCGGATAAGTTCTTCCAAGCTCATCTGTTTTGTCTCACTGGAGGGTAATGGAATATCTGTGCCGCCGAACATGGCGATGTCGTAGTTACGGTGCCACTTGGCTGACTTCTTCTCTTCTGTCCTCGCTTCGAATCGGTTTCCTTTCTGTCCCTTAGGCTTCATGCCCGGCGGTGCAATAACGGACATACCGGCAAGATACGACTCGCTGGTGGTCCGCTCTCTCCAGTTGATAGGAGCATTAGCCCCAAACTCTTCATGGCTGCTGTATTTACTCTTTCCCATCTGATTTGCCTCCTTCTGTTTCCCACAAACCCTGGTACCACCTCTCCAACTCCTCTCCGGCCACTTTCCTGTATCTCATGGTCGTCTCGATGCTCTTGTGTCCCAGCATCTCCTGGAGCATCCTGATGGCATCGGCGCTGTCATCCTTTTTTACGGCGTTAACGGCGAAGGCATCCCGCAGCCGATGGGGGCTGATGCCCTTTTCCTCGCCCGTCTCAGGATTGACCAGCATCCCCAGCCTGGCCCTGGCGGCGCACTCCCTGACGATGTGCCAGGCGTGCCTGCGGTCGATGCCGAAGAGAAGTTGTTTGCCGTTGGTACTTAACGGGCCGCCGCCTTCAACATATTCCCGGAGCATCTGCAAGGTGTCATCGTCAACAGGCAAAGCTCGCTGGCGGCGGTGCTCAAGTTCCGAAGCAACCGCTTTCTCTACCTTGACACCACAGCTGGGGCAAAACTTGCTGGTGCGGCTCAACCTGGCCCCGCAATCCGGACAGGATAGCTTAATCCGTGTCTTGAGATGCTGGATAGTAATCCGCTTCTGCTTGAAGTCGATATCGTCAACACTGATTCCCAGAACTTCAGACACGCGGCAGCCAAGGCGAAAGAGCAGGCGGATTAGGAGCTGGTACATAAGGCACGGCTTCCAAGTTCTTTCCCTGCGGTCATAGGCCAGGGCACCGCCTTCCAGCAGCTCAATGTCTTCCGCCTCAAGGTAAGCCTTGGTGGTCACTCGACTTCTCCTTCTCCGCCGGTAACCATCGGCATGACCATTCCCAGCATCATGAGCATCATCATCATGGGCATCATGCTGGAGAAGATATCCGTGCTGCCAACGTTGCCCGAGACGATGATAACGTTATCCTGCTCGGCAATTGCGTTGGTGTCCTCAATCCAAACTCTCAGGCCATAGGTCCCGTTATCAATACCGCCGTTGGCTTTAGGTATCAGGATGAAATCCACCGATGCGGTTTGGGGAGTCGGGGTGCTGGCAGCCATCAGAGCTACTTCCGCCTCGCCTACGCAGGAGCTGACCAGGTGCTTGCCGAAGATATTAGTGGAGTAAGGACCGGCGAACAGCTTGAGCGTGGTGTTGACGCCCACAACGTATTTGAAGGAAACGATCACCCTGACCGTATCCCCCACGTTGAAGTTCTGCGGTTCCAGCGCCAGTGGCGCTAGCACTATATCCAGTACCACGTGACCCTCCTAGACCTTGGCAAAGTCGCTGATCTGAAACTCGGTGATAGCCGGCTGGGTTCCAGCGATAAGCAAGGCGTTTTCGTAGCCGAACAGGTTCTGTGGGACACCCGGTGACCCACCATATACCTTGCAGTAGATGTCGTCCCAGTTCGTACCCACACTTGAAGGGATGGTGAAGGTATAAGAGTCGGTTATCAGGGTGGGTGTTACATACTGGGGAATGCTCTTCGAGTTCTGACCCACCATCTTCTCATCGAAGCCGAAGGTTCCATAGACGCCGATGGAGTAGTAGCAGACGGCGCTGCTGATGGCAGGTCCTGAATACTTGAAGGACATCGTTATCCTGAGCTTGTCCCCTATGGCCAGTGTTACTTGCTTTGGCGCCGGGTTCATATACCCCAACGGGATGTATACCCCACCAGCCATCGTGTAGAACTTCTGGGTGTTCGGGTCATAGAAGACACGCTGCCCGGTCTGCGGGTCAACGTACCAGCCGGCAGTGTATTCCGGTTGCTCACCCCCTTCCTGCAGTACTCCGAAAATCCCGAGGTCTAGAGCCAGTGTTTTTGTTTCCATGTTTACCTCCTCACACTCTGGTGAAATCTGCTATCTTGAATTCGCTTATCTGTGGCGTCAGGGTGGACAGGTTGACGGTCTTGGTCTTCTCATCATCGAAGTGCCAGGCACTATCGGCACCATACCAGTAGCTGTAGGCATGGATGGTTACTGCCTTATCCGGCATGGTGAAGTAGCCATTAAAGGAATAAGTAGCCCCGCCGTTAACATTGGCGCTATTTTCCGGAAAGCTGATTCCCGGCCAGGGAGACACACCATACTCCAAAGCCCCAGCTACCATGATGCCGATAGCCGCCGAGTACGTGTTCTTAATCCTGACGGTGACATCCACCCTTTCACCAGGCAAGGCCTGACTGGGAGCGACTATCTCGACTATTTGTGCGTACTGTGCCACCTATATCTCCTTACTCCCTGAAGGTAATGGGAAGCTACCATTACCGAGTTTGCTAGCGATACGATTGCCCAGAACATCAACGCCAGCACCTCCCAGGAAGGCATAAAGTAAATCAATGCCGGTTAAAGAATTAGAAAGCTCATAGCTAACGGCGAAGATAATACTGGCAATCAGGGCACGGATGGCCGAGCCGCCAAACTTGCGTGCATCAAATGCCTCGTTGCTTTCTAGCCAGCCGAGTACGGCAGCTACCAAACCGCCCAGCAAGGCTACCAGCGCAATGTAAAGTCTTTCCATATCACCACCTCTTGTTCTCCTGGCGAATGAACTTACCCCAGATGACTCCTCCAATGGCAACCAGGCAACTTCCAATCGTCACTATCGCCCAGCCGACATCGGCATGGGTCACGACCTCGACACCTATGCCAGCACCAATTGCCGATATGCCGATCAACTCGATAACTATGGGTATCAACTTTTTCTTGCTCATTACACTCCCATCACTCCAGAAATCATCGAAAGCATCATCAGCATAGGGAACATCTCCGTCATCTGCTGATCTGGCGTACCCGTTGGCGCCGCTATCTGTCCTAACATCGTTCCCATAGCCGGTAGGCCGAAGCCGTAGGCATTATCCTTATTTACCGCGGCATCCTGCGGCTTGGTACAGAAATAAGGGGCGTATTGCCTGGCATCAGTCCAGCGAAAGTACCAAGCCTCACCATACGCTCGCCGCCCGCTCTCCCAGAGAAGCCCGGTAAGCCCGGAGAGCAATGGTGCCGCAAAACTGGTCCCTGATTTGGTAAGATACTGGTCGTCTGCCTTTTCGCTGGCCATTTCTACATCTGTGCCCCAGATAACAAAATCGGGTTTGGTTTCACCTTGCACTGTCGGCCCCCGCGACGACTTCTCCCATATCTCTATATCACCCAGGGTGAGAATGCCGCCGACAGCGATAACCTCTGGGTCGCAGGCAGGAACGGTTACGGTTGTCATTTTCGGACCGAAGTTTCCGGCGGCTGCAATTACATCCAGTCCGTAATCATCAATCGCCTTACGGCAGGCAACCCTGACCGGATTATCAGGATCGCCGTCATCGGGTGCTCCCAAACTGAGGTTGATGATATTCGGATACATCTCATCGGTCGGATAAAACCCCTGGGTTCTTGCTTTCAGTGCCATGTTGCAGACCTCATTGATTCCTAGTGCAATAGTCTCATCAGTGCCGATACCTTCATCGTTAATGACTTTGATATTTATGACCGAAGCGCCGGGAGACGATCCTGCTTTACCACCGTGCATACCTCCGCAGACACAGAAGGCGACCTGTGTGCCGTGTCCAAAGACATCACTGGCGCCAGGTGAGTCAGTGAAGTTAGCTTCGTAGACAACCTTTGCTTTCAGCGATTCGTGAGTTTTTCGTACCCCACTATCAAGCACAGCGACCGTTAGCCCGCTCCCAGTGAGCGGTGGACTAAAGTAGGACCGCAGGAGGTTGAAGACATCTGAAACCGATTCCGCTGGAGGCACGGCAGCCTGCATAAGTAGTTGACCAACCCTGAACTCTTTTACAAGTTTTACTTGCAGCCCCGGTATCTGGGATAGCTTCCTGGCCTGCCTGTCGTCCAGCTCACAAAAGACCTGTCCAACGTGCTGAGCGGGCTTCACATCTCTTGCCCCTATTTTCAGCGCTTCTGTTTCAAGCTGACTCTGAGTAAGTCCCTTTGAAATCACCGAGTATCGCATCTATCCTCCTCGCCTGTGTTTATGCAAATAGCTCATCATAGCCAAGCCAACCGCCACACCCAGGATAAATGATATGCCTGTAGCTAGCCCGGCCTCGAAAAACAACCTGCACAAACCCAGCTCTATCATTTCCTGCGCCTCCGTTACACTGTAATCTGGGGAATATAGGTTACCCTGAGAATCTCGCCGTCGGCTACCACAATCGCCGGTGATAGGATGTCCCGGGCGATGAGGTAGGCCCACCCCTGCTCAGAAGTGTGAGTCCCAAAGGCATGCATACCCACCTCGTTTATCGTCCAGTTGGCGCCGCTGGCGTTGTGGAAGTTCCGCCTTATTCTGAACTCGCCGTTAGGATGGGCAAAGGATAGGCCGTAAATTTCGCAGCCGCCGTAAATTATGCCCTTGTCCAAATTACGCCCGAGCTCCTCGAACAGGCAGCACCAAGAGTAGCCGGACCCCGAGTGGTAGTTCCAGCTGCCGCCGCTGTTTGACGAATAGTGGTTCCTGCCTCCTTCATAGACCTCGTCTTCATCGCAGATTACATGGAGGGAGTTGTTTGAATCGCCGCCAGTGGCACGCATCACCACGTAGTAGGTACTCCATGCTGAGAGAGGCACCTTGGTGGTGAAGTTGATGTCCTTCCACTCTCCTCCCGGGTCAGTGGTCAGCAGGTTGCCGTCGAAGGTCTCCGTGGCGAGATCACCGCCGGTAAGAGAGCTCCTAATGCTGATCGCTACTGTCCCGGGCAGGCCCTCCCGGTAGAACTTGAGTCTCACCGTCCACAACTCGTGGGGCCACACCGGCTGGAACTCCAGGGCATACCAGCTGCTCCCATACACTTCCCGATCGGCGGGAGTTGTCTGGGTGAGATAATACTCACCACGACGGTCGACTGTCTCCGGTATATGCTCGCCGTGGGGAATCCGGCTTTCCAGGGCATAGTCGGTCGGCGCTGCCGGGGTCGTGCCCTCGCCAATCTGTATACCCACCAGGTCTCCTGATATGTTGGCGTCTTCGTCGTAGTCGGTCAGGCTGGTAATGACACTCAATCCTCCGGGAGAGGCCACCAGGAGTGGCACACCCCTTTCCTCCCTGTCCATCTGGCGGCCATTGCCGTAGATATCTGGCTGGGAGTAAGGCTCACCTCCGGCCAGGTGAGCATGTGCCACGTACAGCATGCCCAGGAAGTTCCTGGTCCAACTACGCGAGCGCTGTTTCCGATGTTCAAGCCTTCTGCCCTTTTCGCTAAATCTCTCGAGTATAATATCTGCCTTCAGCATACTTGCCTCCTAAATAGCCGCCTGCTCTCGGTAGTTGACCGTGAGTGTTTGCCCGTTGGGGACATCGATTCCCCCCGGTATCACGTCACGGATGATGAGGAAATAGGCAGTGTCCCAGCCCTGGTTATATTTCAGTGCATTAGCCCTCACCCGCACCCCGACCTCGTTGACTGTTATTGTCGCCCCGCTGCTGTTGGAGAAGTCCCGGGTAAGGGTGAAGTGGGAGGTAGTCGGGTCGCTGGTGGGCAGTCCGAACGTCATAGCCCCGTAGCCCATCTGCCCAGCACCACTGCCATGGGCGATAGTAGACTCCAGATCATAATCATCGATGTTGGGCAGCGTGGTGCCAGTTCCAGCCACGATGCCGTAGCCAGTTGAAGCCACTCCAGCGTCGGCGTCGAAGATATCCCCGTAGGAGTAGATGGCGGCTGCCACCGGTCTCATGTATCCGTTGATGTCCTTGACATAGGTCACCGGCTGGTGATAGGTATAGCTGGAGCCGTAGGTATAGGTGCCCGACATCTGGATAAACAGGAGCTCCAGGAATTGCCTGAGGAAGCTCTTGCCCCGCATCGTCCGCTTGTCTGTCACCCTGCCTTGTCGATTTTTCACCGTCAGCTCTAGAATGAGCCCGAGCTCACCCGGCCTGACCAGGTGGCTGTAAGGGCTCCCTTTCTTCAGTTCCGGTTTTAGCTTCGTTTCCGCTTTCATCTTCTTCTCCTAGATATTCAGTTCAACCCAGGCACGACTGCCCAGCGGCTGGGTGACGATGCTGGTGTAAGAGGAAACTCGCCCTCTTATCCAGTACAGACTGCCCACGCCGCCTATCGAAGTCACTGCCCAGTCACCCGGGCGGTTGAACGACACGTAATGCAGGCCGCCAGCAGCCCTGAAGCTGTCGGTGTTATCAACCACATCCGACAGCGGTGCCCAGAGCGTGCCGTTCCAGTACTCCCAGGTGACCATCCACTCGCCGTTGCCCCGAGTGCCGATATCGAGCCATCCGGTATCGAACTTCTTGCTGTGACCCAGGTAGTAGGCGTCATCGAGAGCCGGAGTCGCTGGCAGCAGAGTCATGTCGTCGGCGACGGCGTCCTGGGCGGCTACCGTCTCGTCTGTCTGTACTCCGCCGTCTTCCGGCACCGCGCCCTCGACAATGGTCTTCAGGCTGATGGCGGTAGCCGCAGCAGCCGCTTTTTGCTGGCTGCTATCGGGAGCGAAGTGCGCCTCGCTTCTGCCCAGGCCGATGGCCGGAGTCAGCCTCTTAATGAAGTCCGCCGGAGCATCATCATAAGCCCGGTAAAGAGCCGTTTCCGCCAGAGATGAGACCTCTTTCAACAGGTCGGGACTCCACATCCCTTCCAGGTGGCCCAGGTCAATGGTGACCGGCAGAAACCTGTCGAAGTAAGTGCCGCCGGGGGCCCATACTACCTTTTTGCCCGTACCCTCAGAGGTAAGGACGTTATGAGCCGGGCCCGGAGCCAGGGCTTCCAGGATGGAGCCACCATGCTGCAGGATATGGCCGATAGCCATACCGGCGGCCACCTGCTTGATGTTGGTTATGCCCTTTCCCTGCCAGTCTTTGTCTGCGTCTATCTCCAGCTCCGACAGCTTCGATATTCCGCCTCTAAGCAATAGCGACATATATAAACTCCTATGGCGCCGGCGGCGCCTGCCATTCCACGGCCTGCCCAGCTCCAGTTGACGTCAACTCATAGCCTATTGCACTCGGGCTGAGCCTCTCCAGCACTCCGCTGCCTCCCCTCTGCAGGACGTCTCCTTTCTGCATGCCTTGTACCAGTTCCTTGAGATTGGTAATCCCGTAACCTGACCAGTCAATGTCAACATCTATTTTCAATTCCGAGAGCTTCGTTATGCCGGCCCTCACTAACAGGCATCCCGAAGCGCCGAACATAATACCCATATCTACATCGCCTCCAGCATGTAGTCGTAGTCAACCGCCTTCCCGTTGTCGGTGGCGTTATTGCTCTGGAGGGTTACCCTTAATACATCATGGATACCCACCGTGCCGTTAACGACCCAGAGTCCGAGCGGGTCTACTGTGGCATCGAAAGACTGTTCATAGACCTTCCACTCGACTCCATTCACTTGCATATAGAGCCTGACAGTGATCGTCGTTCCTATCAGGTTGTGGATACTAAGCGACAGAGAGTGAAGCTTGTACTTTGTGTCGTTAGCACCTATTGATACCACATCGGACTCGGCAAGCTGCCAGTCCTGGGATGCCGATCCTGATGAAGGAGACTGGCCAGCCAGCTTGTCCGTTTGGCTTTTAATATCGTTTGCTCTGCTCTCAAGATCGTCCTGTCGAGTTAGTATCTGAGACTGGTTTGCCAGAATCTGAGACAGGTCAACCTTTTCTTTCTTACCTTCAATATAAAACTCGCCAGGCATTATGGTTCCCTCCCTGGCGGCAGCAACTTTCTCTCTTCTTTGATGGGGAGCACCGCCTCTTCCTTCTTTTCTTCTGGCTTAAACGCCGAGACGGTCACAATACCAAGCATGCCCATCATCATTATCGGCATCAGCATCGAGGCCCAGTCGGTTCCGGTCCCACCGGGTGCTCCCGGCCAGGACGGTGGCAAAGCCCCGGCAGTGGTGGGTGACACAAGGCTGGTTGCTACAGAATCGGTCACTTCCTCGGTCTCCCGCTCAACCAGGAAAACTGTTAAATCGCAATCGCTTTCGGCGAAGCGAAGTGCCCCATAAAGCCTTATGAAGTCATTGGGTTCTACCTTGAACCATGTGAAGCCGAAGACCGGCAAGGCTTCTTCAGTGAGCACTGTTGTCTCTCTGGTCAACCTGGCCATCAGAGCGTATTCTTTTTCCTCATCAGAATGGTTAGCGACATATATGCTGCAGCCGATGTCATAACCGGGAGTGTATATTAGCCAGGGTGGTAGATCCCAGAATATGTCCCCCAGCTCGCCTGCCATCACGGTACTTGGACTCATAGCGGGAACTCCACCTCCTCTCCCTTGATTGCCTTCCTTACCAGCGACAGTGCCCAGGCCCCCATGGCTACCAGGATG